>BJHG01000005.1 GCA_014191975.1 Methylococcaceae bacterium
TATTAGTTATCTAATGTGAAGGAATTATGAGTATAAATAGCATTTATTTTAATCACAGATAATAGACATTGGTTCATGCGCCAAAGCCCAAAAACGAGCGGCGTTCTGGTATGCGTACACAGAGCATAATTTTCTAATTCTACTATGACCCAGAAATCAATTGCTATCTGCGCTTTAATCAATCATTTCTAAGCTGCCTGTGCGGCAGTGAACGATTTGTTGCTTATGCTAACTTAGCGTTAAGCTTTCTAAGCTGCCTGTGCGGCAGTGAACGCGGGCAACTTGTACCAACGGGCGGGTTCAATTTTCTAAGCTGCCTGTGCGGCAGTGAACATCTGCAAAGCACAAGGTCGCCTTGAAGTGGTTTTCTAAGCTGCCTGTGCGGCAGTGAACGTGCAGCAATGCTGGCATTTATGCTTGCAATCTTTCTAAGCTGCCTGTGCGGCAGTGAACTATTTCTAGGGTTTCGTGCGTTTGATTATACTTTTCTAAGCTGCCTGTGCGGCAGTGAACCTATGCTTGCGTTGTCTGTTTTGTTGTCGCAATTTCTAAGCTGCCTGTGCGGCAGTGAACTCCAACTGGGGTAGATGAGCTGATGCAGTTATTTTCTAAGCTGCCTGTGCGGCAGTGAACCAACTACTTCGCAAAGCTACAGACTATATGGTTTTCTAAGCTGCCTGTGCGGCAGTGAACGTAACGCTGTGGGTGGAATTGCTACAGGAATTTTTCTAAGCTGCCTGTGCGGCAGTGAACTAATTTCAGCGCGTGCATATAAATGATTGCTTTTTCTAAGCTGCCTGTGCGGCAGTGAACGATTTACCACTTCCCATAATGGGTGCATCAATTTTCTAAGCTGCCTGTGCGGCAGTGAACGATCAATTCATAAGGGGGGTTAAGCACGGGCGTTTCTAAGCTGCCTGTGCGGCAGTGAACGTTCGCTGTGTGTTCGTGCGTTATTGACGTATTTTCAAAGCTGCCTGTGCGGCAGCAAACTTAATCACGGCATTGGGTTGATGAACACTGTATTTCAAAGCTGCCTGTGCGGCAGCAAACACGCCACTGCCAAACTTCCAGTCTAATATAATTTTCAAAGCTGCCTGTGCGGCAGCAAACCTTCATCGGCAAACGATGACGACGGCTTAGGTTTTCAAAGCTGCCTGTGCGGCAGCAAACAATTAACTTGCTGATATGCCGTTCCGACCACATTTCAAAGCTGCCTGTGCGGCAGCAAACAAAGTGCAAGTGAATCATTGCTTGTTTCTTATTTTCAAAGCTGCCTGTGCGGCAGCAAACCACCCGAACAGCTAAGAGCAGCAATTGCACAATTTCAAAGCTGCCTGTGCGGCAGCAAACTCATCGATTGGTGGTTTACTTGGATCGTTGATTTTCAAAGCTGCCTGTGCGGCAGCAAACTTACTGTTGCTTTCATGGGCATTGCTCGTCGTTTTCAAAGCTGCCTGTGCGGCAGCAAACCATAATGCTTGCTGTGAATTGCACCAACTATTTTTCAAAGCTGCCTGTGCGGCAGCAAACTTCTTTACACCGGTCACATTCGCGGTATCCAATTTCAAAGCTGCCTGTGCGGCAGCAAACCTACGCCCGCCAATCGAGCCGACGTGGATAATTTTCAAAGCTGCCTGTGCGGCAGCAAACAATGGAATGTCGGCTGTCGAGTCATCACTGCTTTTCAAAGCTGCCTGTGCGGCAGCAAACTGAAGTAAGTGTTTCACTGCCGTTTACACATTTTTCAAAGCTGCCTGTGCGGCAGCAAACGGTAAAGTTGCGATTTTGTCGTGCGGCTATATTTTCAAAGCTGCCTGTGCGGCAGCAAACTATCCGTAGCCGCTGTTTCGTTATTAACTACATTTCAAAGCTGCCTGTGCGGCAGCAAACCCATACCAACCTCGAATTATCTTTTAATTATGTTTCAAAGCTGCCTGTTCGGCAGCAAACACCCGCTAAACGTCCCTTTCGTAAACTGATTATTTCAAAGCTGCCTGTGCGGCAGCAAACTAAATCATGCTAATACCGCAAAAAGCAATGAATTTCAAAGCTGCCTGTGCGGCAGCAAACTGATTTTAAAATACTGCGAAAGTAGTTGTACAGCTATTTATGAATGTATTGACTTAATTTAACCATCCAAAAAACAACAAGATACAACTACCTGTTTTATATTATATTTTTAAAAAGCAAAAAAACTTGGGTCAAAATTCAGGAACCGTTGAATTAGTACTCAAACCGTAACTACTAAAATGTGTTCCCGAAGATACTAAAACATCTGTTTTCTTAATCCACAAACAAAATAAGTTCTGATTACTCAAACTCTTTAAACGAATAAAAGGCGTTGAAACGGTTTTATCCAATAAATCACAATAACGAAACGCCATTTTATAAGTCGCTTCAAAGGGTGCTTTATCTTCCAATAATTGCATAGTACTAGTAAAAGCAGTTTCAAAATCCATAGCATGCCGCCTTGCATAACGTCTCGCTAATCGCGCTTGATTCGTTTTTGGTTGCAAACGCTGATAGATTGCATAACCGCTTAATTTTTTAGGAATGGGGCGAATGCTAGTGCAATGAACATAATCCTTGAGATTTTCAAGGCATCGTTGTGCATCAAAACGCATCAATGTAGCTTCATCGTGTGCAAATAAACGGCATTTCCCTCCTAATACACTGTATTTTTTACCAGCCACATATTCAGGAAAAGAAATGCCAATCGGTACACGTCCTTGGTCATCTTGAATTTCAACAAGACCAAGATGGATTTTCTCAAAGAGTGACGACCAAAGTGTAAACAGATTGAAATCTGAATTGGGCAATAACGTCATTTCTAAGTAATATTTCATCATAAGTGCCTATATTCGCAAATTATCAACATACGCCAACCCTTTTTTACCGAGATAAAAACTAGACACGCCAGCCGCTTCTATCATATTTTTTAGCTGAGTCGCTTTTTCTGAGTCAATGTCTAAATGAATGTCGAGTGTACCGCTCGCTTTAGTAAGCATAGAAACCACTTCGCCCTCCCCCTTACGTTTTTCTTTCAACAAATACGGATTGCCCCAAATTGGTTTTTTACTGCCCGTCGTAAATCGATCCATAAAATCTTTAGGCGTAAATCTGCGCTTTGAAATGCCGCTAATGCCTCCCGATTTTGTCAATGCATTAGACAAATCAAAATGTTGATTTAATCGTGAAATTTGCAAATACAAGGCAGAGCAATAAAACATAATTGGTTTAACCATGCCTTTGGCATCAAGATATTCTGAATCGGAAAAATGAGATTTTAATTCACTCAATGCTGTTTTAATATCGCCAGAAACTTCTACCGATTTTAATTTGTTTAGCTGGCCTAATTGTTCAAGAACGTTTAGCGGATCAAATGTTCTTGTATTTTCAACAACAAAATCCGAATGTATAATAAATTGACATAATGTATAAAAATCTAACGTCAAAACACCCCAAAACGCATCAGAATAATCTGAACTGAAGATAGGGTCATTGCCTTTAATCATACCGGTAAAAGCATTTTGATCGGTACTGCCGCTCATATTTCGAATATAAACAATCTCTTTACTAATAGGATTTAGGCGATCATGTGGATGATCTTCAAACGTAATGTTTTCTTCTGCTTCTGCAAAAAAGTAATTCGGACATTGTTTAGATTGATACAGTTTTCGTTGATCACCAATTAACCGATTCAAAACACCCATGACTGTGTTATGAGTAATGTCGCGTTGAATAAAATTGGGATATTGCCCATCACTATTGCGTTTACCTAAATTGGTCATAGAACCAATAAAACCTCGTTTTTCTTTAGGAATTGGCTCGTTGTTTGAACCATCCAGAAACGAATTTCGCCAAGATGCTTCATATTTAATGGTAATGCGCATAAAAACCTCTATTTTGAATAAAAATAAACGGCATATTCGGATTCAGGTGTTTGTGAAATATCATTTTCAGCGCGTTTAATTCGCATCATTTTATGACTGTCGTTATAGTCAACTAATACGTCCTCTACATACATATAACCTTTAGCCTGACGAATACTCAATTCGCTAATTAGTTGAATAGTTTCATTAACCAAAATATCAATTGCTTCATTATCGAGCAAAATGCCCACTTCACCTTCCTCAAAAATTGTCCCACCGCGCACGTAATTTTTATGAAAAACTGCTTTAGGATTGCGTTCAGGGGCAATATTTTTAATGAATTTTTCGATAGCTTGAGCTATTTGTTCACCTTCGCCTTCTTTGATAATCATAGAGGCGCGATCAAATTTTTTATCTAACGAAATGAATTGCAGCTGCTCAATGCTGATTGAACCATAGGCCAAATATTCAGTTTCACCAAACGTGGTTTTTGAAAAAAAAGAATTACTAGCAACATCGTTGCCTTTATCATCAGTTCCTTTTTCTTTAGAGCCAGAGCGTCCCATTTGCTCAAAATTACCATTACCTAATTGATCAATAAAATCTTCCAGTAATAATGGACTGGTGCGTTTGCATTGACTTGATGGCACAACATAACCACGAATTAAACCCGTAATGGAAGTAAGAACATCTTGCAAACTCTTATCTTTGGCATAATGTAAATCAAATGCTTGATCTCTAAATAAATGATGGCGGATACAATTTTGACTGATATACATAGGGGTTTCTTTGAAATTGATATCCGAGGCTTGTTTTTTATATTTATAACCTGTCTCCTCTTTCACTTTTCCCGTTAAATTGCTGTAGCCACGAAGTTTGGGGAGTGTGTGGTTATCCACTGTTTTACCATCATCTCCAGCCAATGTTGTTGGTCCATTCCAATTCACTACCCCATGCCCTAGTGCAATGATTTTGAAATCTACACTTTTAATGCCTGTTATTTTGTTCATAGAATTAATCCTCATCTCGTGACGTTAAATGTTTAATTGAAATTGCGCCTATTGGCTGTTTGTCGCAAACGGCATAATAAATTGCGTAACTATGTCGTGCACTTTCCCCACCTACCTCGTGTAAATCATTGGGGGTGTAACTTAGGTAAATTGGGAACTCGGAGTTTCTTGCTTCATTAAGCAAGATAAAATCTTTGAAGGCTTTGGTGCCGCCCATAATGTTGTGATGTTTATTTTTCATATACGCCAGCAAATTTTTATCGCTGTCGCCATACCCTTCAATTTCGTCTTTTGAAGCGGTAAGATTATCAACATCATCGCGTTCATTGATCGGGAAGTGATAAGCGTATTCATTTATAAATTGAATATTCTTTGGATCATTCACATCACAGACCGCCATCTGAACAAACCGATTATCACCGCGTAGCGAATGCTTGCTGATTTTGACTTTGCCTTTTTCTTGTATTTTTTTCGATGAAATCGTAATGGGGTCAACCACTTTGAGATTGATTAAATTAACACTGGCTTTCAGGGAGGCTATCAAGTCCGATTCGATAAATTTGCGCGCGTTATCTAACTCGTGATAACGCTTATAAAGCATATAAATCTGCGGTAATGTAAATTCCTTCTCATTCAATTCTGACTTTAAGAACTGATACCACGCTTTTGTTGATCCAAAGGTGTGAAGGCGCGATAAAAATCGCGCAGCTGAACCGGTTCCTTTACCTAGATCAATCGTTTCGGGCACAGCAATACAATAAATATTCGTTTCTTTATTTAAACCAAACCGATCCAATCGTCCTAAACGCTGTAAACAATCTTCCGCATTTGTCAGTTCAGTCACCATAAAATCACAGCTAATATTTAATGAAGCCTGCACAATTGGACCGCTTCGCAAAACCGTGAATTTATCTGTGCCATCTTTGTTAAATGACTCGTAAACTTCTTCAAACCATTTTTGTTTATCGCTTTTTTTGAATTTTGAATGCAGTAAAACAGCGTTTTCTTGTTGTTGGTTTTGAATAAAACTTTTTTGAGCCGTTAGCGCGGTATTATTTATCACAAAGGTTTTTGAATCATACCTCTGATATAAAGGATTACTTTCATCTTGCAGAGTTTCATCAAACACCTTAAATTTGATTTTATAAGTGCTTGAGTTGAAAGAAGTCATTAAAATAATATCTTTAGGATCAATATTTAAAACGTGTTGCAAGTAAAAATAATGGGGAGTTGCCGACACTAATAAGGTATTGGCGAGATTTTCTTGATTTTGCTTACACGCGATCAATTCAGCAAACAGCAAATTAAAGGCCGGCATATTGATGTATTCATGAAACTCATCAAAGACGATATGCGAACGAAGATAATCAATTAACGAGTTAGCTTTGGTATGCGTAATAATCCCACCAAAAATTTGATCTATGGTTGTAATGACAATATCACCAGAAAAATAATCACCTTCTAATGTTGGCTGACTCCATTGATTTATGTATTTAAA
The DNA here is from genome assembly GCA_014191975.1 of Methylococcaceae bacterium. Taxonomy (GTDB): domain Bacteria; phylum Pseudomonadota; class Gammaproteobacteria; order Methylococcales; family Methylomonadaceae; genus UBA10906. Next base: position 6,384 of record BJHG01000005.1, read on the forward strand.
TTCGCCGGTGTTAATTTCTATTTTTGCATCAGGCAAATATTGTTCAGACGTTAATTCATCAAATAAGCCTTGGCAAACTTGCACCCTTGGGCAAATCCAAATGATTTGCTGTGCATTTTTCAACTTAGCCCATTCGAGTGCAATTTTAGTTTTACCACAACCCGCAGGCCCAGCCAAAACTGCAACATTTTGCGTTTTGGTTAGTTGAACCGCAACTTCAGTTTGTTTACTGCTGCGCTCGCCTGCTGGGAAATGCGTTAAACAATTTTGAATGTGTGAACAAAGAGTGGATTCAATCTTTTCAGGAACCAACTTGTCTAACGTGTAATTTTTAATATGTACTTTTAATTCAAATGGTTGCAAAGCAGACACCCAGCGATCAGCAGAAATGACACATGCTCGCATAATATTATTGTCAGCATTGTGTTGAATTTGCATTCGATATAGATTTACATTTTCTTCATGCGTATATTTTTTATAATAAGGTAAAGGCATTTCGCCTTGTTGTTTGATAACATCTAAATCACAATCATCACTAAAGATACTTGAGATGATTGACAGCGCTGTATTTCGATATTTTGCATCAATAGCACCTAAGGTATTGAGCAATTTAATTGATTTTTCTATTAATTCGCTAAAGCTCATTGCTTTTAAATTACTACTTAACTTTTTATGAATATCGCCATAATTTACAAAATCCTTTTCTTTACGAAATGGCTTGGCGTGATGCCAATAAATCACGTGTTTAATTGACTGTTTATTACTAGCGTTAATTTTCTTTAACGAAAGATTATCAAGTAGTTGATAAAGTAATACTGAGATTTCATTATGTCGTGGGTGTTTATCAAAATTAAACTTAGTGTCATCAATATGCTGCCCATCTTCAGCCAAAAAATCTTTTTTCTTTGGGTTTCTTACCCAATCTTGAAAGCAAGGATCAATTTTGCCTAAATCATGTAAACAACCTGCTACAAAGATAGCCATTGATTGTTTTTCTTGGCAGGGCATCAAATTTCTATGCAGTTGCTCTGCTACATATCCGACAGCAAATAAATGCTCGGCTAAAGGTTGAAATTGGGTGTTTGCATACGATATATTTGGATTAGGTTTATCGCTTGGAATATCCATAATTAGCTCTTTTGAAGTTGTGTTAACGGGCACAATACCCTGTAAATTGAAACAATCTCGACTGCCCACAATCCAAACCAACTCACTACGACTTCTTGACCGTATCCAGTGACAAGAAACGGCGGTATTTTTGGTGGCTGTTTTACGAAGTAATGTTTTGACGGCAATCAAACCATCTTCAGTAATAATGGTCTGCCATGTGTTGTCGCCGATTCGATTGGCAAAAGTATCCAGTACGCGTCGAGTGCGGTTAAGGGCTTTTTTTTCACATTGACTAACAAAAGTGACCATCATGACCAATCACCGCGTAAAGACTGTTCTTTGACTTGATCAAACATGAAGTCGAGCGCTTTATGCTCTGTGAATTTTTGAAGTATTTGTTGCCTGAATTCTTGCTCATTCATTTTTTCTTTAGCGCAGATAAACGCCCAAGGCAAAACAATGGCATCTTTGATAAGGTCTGCGACATCAAACACTAAAGCGCCGCGTCGCGTTTTACCATGCATGACAGCGAAACCGTGTGGAATACCTAAAACCCAAAGTGTGGTAGCCGCAAGACCATAAGCTAGGTAGTTGCCATGATTTAAAAAGTCATTAGCGATATCGGTTGATTGATGATCGCGCGTGAAATCAGCTTGTTGTGTTAATTTTGCCGCGTAGCGATAAAGATGCTTTGTCATTAAGGCTTCACGTTGCAGTAAATCACCAGACTTTTCTGCACTGTCAATACCGCAACTATAATTGCTCAACGCATTGGCAATAAGCGCATCATCAATGAAAAAGCTTTCCGCTTTTAAATCACGATCTTTATTCCATGTTTTTTGGATAAAGGCGAGGCGAGCGTGTTGAAAAGTTTTAGCGACAGCAAGACGTTTGCTGTCATCAAACCAGAAACTGAGCCAGCCCTGAACATACTCGGTTGGGCGATACTCGTTCTGAGGATTGAGCCATTCAATTTCGCTACCCGAAAACAACGGCGTGCCACCGCCGCCGCAAAATCCGACTAATACGCCAGCACTTGCCAGCATACGCACGGCGGCTTGCGTAATGGAAGTTCCTGTACCCAGTAAAATTACTGTGGTATTGGCTATTGGAATATTCCAATAATAATTTTGGTCTTTGGCTTCAGTTAAGTAGAGAACGCGCCCGTCTTTTTGCATGACTCGGCATTTTTCTAAATAGAAAATATTGGCGCGTTTAGAATGAAGGATAGCTTTTAAATCTGTTAATTGCTCCATTACCAGTTCCTGATTTAAATACCATTCTTGCAGATTGTATTGTATGGAATATTATTTGGAATATACCTTGCAATTCTAAAAACTAAAAATCGTTTGAACAGATTACACGCAAATCAAATTGGGCTAACCCCAAATAATATTCAGGAGCAAAGAGATGGAGGTAAATCTATATAGCTGATACGCAAAGCATATGAATCTAACTCTATAAAAAGCAATTAGCCATATCTAATCAAAATTAATAATTGAAAGTGTATTAATTACCGGCATTAATTGTGGGTTTTATAGTTTTTTCAATCCGAAGCCAATCACAAATATATTATAAAATTTTATAAAAATTTTTCACACGGCCTTTATAAAACACAGGGGGCTTGTTTGAAAAAAGCACTATTCGTTTGTGCTCATTAGTATGTAGATCGAAATGGCGGAGTCCCAAATAGTATTTAGGGGGTATGGGGGGACTGGGGGGTGTACTTAGCAAAGAATTCATGGGATATTGAATCAAAATCGTCTATTAGTTGATCTTCAATGTACTTCCTAAGTTAAAAGCCAAATCGCATGAGCAATATTATTAGTTTTATAGGCGTAATTGAGAGTGCTGCCAAAGTTAGTCAATCAGCAGATGATCGAGCAGTATTAGATTTATTGGTTTCTAATGCCGTAGGCTTAGGTAATAAGCAGCAAACAATCTGGTTTCATGTGCTACTGAGGGGCAAACGAGCAAAGAGTGATTTAAAGGACTATATCACTAAAGGGCAGCAAGTGTTTGTCTCAGGCGAAATGTCACAAAGCGAATATCAAGACAGCGACGTTAAGACCATGTATGAAATCAACGCGAATATCGTTGATATAGTGGGCAATCCAAGCGGTGGTAAGCAACTTAAACAGCAAGCACCTAGGCAACCCTATCAAACGCCTCGTAAAGCTTATGAAGAACTTGAAAGAATGAAGACTGCAAGACTAGAGATCACTTAGATTCCAGAGATAACATTTCATTACTGCCGTTACAAGCTACAAATCATAACTTTTGGTACTCGAGTAAATTTGAGATCTGAATAGTTCTATGTATGATCCAAGAAAAATTAATCAAGAAAAATTAATTAAATGAAATGAAATCTGATGGTGACTTATTGGTTACTCATTATAAAACTAATCAAGCATCAATAACTTTAACTCATTGATTTAACTGGAGCCAATAATGCGAGTCGAACGCACGACCTACTGATTACGAATCAGTTGCTCTACCAACTGAGCTATATCGGCAAATATGGAGGCTGCGAGCGGAGTCGAACCGCTCTAGATGGCTTTGCAGGCCACTGCATAACCGATTTGCTACGCAGCCAAAATAGGTAAATAAAAAAGCCGCGAATTTCGCGGCTTTTTTAAAAATTTGGAGCGGGAAACGAGATTCGAACTCGCGACCCCAACCTTGGCAAGGTTGTGCTCTACCACTGAGCTATTCCCGCGTTTCAGTATCAGAAACTATCTGACTATCATAAAAAAAAATCGCTAGTTCGTCAACCTTTTTAATGAGTTTTTATAGATTAACAGCTAAAACCCAACCAATCGTCCCATTACAGGCCTCTTCGTCAATTTGGACTTTAGCATATACAATACTACTGGTTTTTTGTTGATCTAACACAGTAACATGAGTACCTTCTGGGAATTTACGACATTCTTCTGTTTTGTTATCATCGTCATCAAACGCCGTAATCGCACCTGGTGTTGTAACCAATCGAATAATTGTTTGCTCGCCATCTTCTGCCGTCGCATTTGGACTTTGAAGTGTATATTTTTGTCCTGCCGCTAAATTTTTTGGCGTTGCACTCGGTAATACTTTTTCGTCACCACCTAACATGGCTAACATCAAAACTAAACCTGCTGCACCAGCTATAATTCCATAAAATACTTTTGGATTATTTTCTTTCATTTCCATCACTGAATCCAATGCACCTGCTGCTGGTTGTGCTTTGGCAGTTTCAATTTCCACAGCCTCAGGAGCAGGTGATTCAGTTTTCGCAGCTTCAACAGATTCAACTTCAACAGATTCAACTTTAATAGCTTCAGGAGCTGGCGTTTCAGTTACGGGTACTTCAATTACTTCATTTAAGTTTTCTTCACTCATCGTATTCTCACTTTTTATTTTTGATTTGTTATTATTGAGTTGCTCATTCTGAGAGCGAATGCATTTTACCTGCTTTATCCCTTGCGCGTCATCATTCCTTTTGAAGGATTGTAGCCAACAATAGCCGCCGCCATAAACATGACAAATGCTACGGTCGTATAAATAAATGCAAACGAGTTAAATTGACCATACAGCGCAAATCGAATCAACTCAACCGCTTGTGAAAATGGATTATATTGCGCCAATAAATATAAAAATTCGCTCGACTCTTTCATTTTCCAGAGCGGATATAACGCTGTTGACATAAAAAATAGTGGAAAAATGACAAAATTCATCACGCCAGCAAAATTTTCGAGTTGTTTAATAAACGATGACAGTAACAAACCTAACGCGCCCAGCATCAAACCCGATATAATTAACGGAAAAATCACCCACGCATAACCCTCCAGCGGCGCACGAATATCGTAACCCCATGCAATCGCAAGAAAAATATATACCTGCAAAATCGACACGCCAGTTCCTGCCAACAATTTACTTAGCAACAAAAACCAGCGTGGCAATGGACTCACCAATAAAATTCGCATACTGCCCATTTCGCGATCGTACACCATCGACAACGAACTTTGCATTCCATTAAACAGCTGAATCATGCCAATCAAACCTGGTGTGATATACACTTCGTATAAAATATACGTTTCATAAGGCGGAGTAATTGCCAGTCCCAATGCGGCTCGAAATCCTGCCGCAAATACAAATAACCAAATTAACGGACGCACCAACGCCGAAATAAACCGCTCTCGTTGCGTGAAAAAACGACTCAATTCACGCCCAACAATGCCCATCATCGCTCGCCAATAATGAATCATGAGAAACCTACAAATTGAATTTTTTTGTGAGATACTATTTTTTGAAAATATATCTTGTTCATTGCCTACTCCAAAATAAGCTGGATAATGAGTGAGAAGAAATTAGGGTTTTGTTTGACTACACTATGATTTACCAATTATTAAAATCCCGCTACACTTGCTACTCTAACCTGAAATGAGAACATTGCGAGGGCGTTTTATTATGTCGAATCAAGAAAATAAAGATGATGGTGAATCATCAACGAATTTCAAATCACTGCTGGTATTTATCGGCTGTGTCGCTCTATTTGTGCTTGTCTGGGTAATAATTCAATCGGTTATTGCTGTGCCAATGAAGATGACTTAGTGCATTTCAAAGCCCAAAAATTGAATTAACGCATTGAATCCGAGTATTCTTAAATTGCTCAGGAATGTTCGGATTTTTGTTTTTAACTATTTATTGCCAACCGAAACCAATTTCAAGCCCGACGGCAACGCTTCGCCGAAAATTTGTTTTTCTTCTTTTTCGCTGAGTTCTTTGACGCTTTCGACCATTTCCAACCAAGACGCAGGAGCTTTGGAGAGTTTTAATTTTTCTAAAACACGCACTCGCATTTTGTCGCCAATATCTCGCGCTCGGTCGCCGCTCATTCTTGCCATTAGGGTCGCCGCGAAACTGATTTGTGGCGTTTTTTTCCAATCTTCATCGAGCAATTGTAACAACCACATTTCAACCGATTCAGCGGAAACCACGTTGTGCGAGCTACTATGAAACGGAATGCGTGCGCCGATTCGTCCAACTGCCCACCATGTTTGATTGGATTCACCGGTTTTTTCTAACCGTTTTAATAACCAATCGCCAAGTTGAACTTTTTTCTGCACGGGCAACCGTTCTAAAACCGCTGTCAATCGCACAATATCGTCGTAACTGCGTGTTTTTAACTGTTTTTCAATGCCCACCTGTCGTGCTGCTGATGGATCAATATATTTGGCGATGTCGGTAAAAATGGTTTCTTGTGCTGTCACAGATAAACCGCCCGCAATACGTCGCCACAACGTCCACCATTCCGCCCAATTCTGTGTTTCATTCACGAATTGAATGCTGTGTGGGTACGTTTTCCAGACTTGTTCGACACGCCAATCATCCAACGGATAACCAAAACCTGGGCGTAAACAAAAGCCAATCAAACTCAGCCACACTTTTTCGTGCGCTTCACTGCGGCGACGATATTTTTCACCTTCCAGCAACGTATTAAACAGCGTCCGCAACAACGGCGAATTCCAGTCACTTCTATCCATGCCGGTCATTTTTTCTAAATTCGCACGCAGATTTTTGACGGCTTTCGGGTCAATGTGTTTGGATTTTGTGCCGAAAATATCGCTAATTTTTTCGCAAAGTGCGTCCAGATTTTTCGGTAAATCGCTCGACGAATTCGCCACCGTCGCGCCACGCCGAACAGAAAATTCCACATCCCAGCGTTTTTGAGCATTTTCAATCGACACACATTGAATTTTTAACGTGCCGACTTCAGTTTGCATTACAGCAAGTTGAACCAAAACTTCACTGCTCGAATCACTTTCAAACGCCACGGCAAGCGGCGGCAACGAATGAAAATCGTCTGTGATTTCAACTAAATCGCCCGATTTATAAACGCTATCGCCCGTCGTAGAAGCCAAATGAAAACGCACGGGCGTTCCCAATCGCAACGCGAAACGGTGATTTTTCAAAATGATTTCTTCGCCTTCTTCACTGCCACGCGGCAAGATGCAAATGCCTTTTTGTGGCTCGTTTTCAGTGGTGTCGATTAACAGAAAATAACTGCGTGCCGCGCCACCACCAATTTTCAATTTTTCCTCACGACGCGCCAACGCATAACTGACCGCGCCAAATGCCACCGCTAATTCGGGATGCTGATTTTCTAACAAAATTGGTGGTTTTTCGCGCCACGAACTGAGCAAATCAATGGCGCGTTGCGTAATCGGTTGGCTACGAAACACACCGCCATTCAATAACAACGCATCGGGAACAAAAGAATTGATTTGCAAAGCATCTCGTGCGGCATGTTCGTGCAATTTCAAAAATCCCGCAATATGCTTACTTACAGCGGGTTCAGCGGCATACGGCAACCCGAATTCCATCACGCCGCTACGTTTTTTATCGGGCAATTCGTCCAATTTCGACAACGGAAAAAATCCGTCTAATGCAATTACTTTTACTTCGTCGCGCGACAATGTGGCGGCGCGTGTTGCACCAAATAATTTTGAGCCACTCCCCAGCAACGTCACTTTGACGGATTCGGGCGCATCTTCGGCTAATAATTTTTCTTTCGCTTGGCGGCATTGTTCGAGTAATTGCGATAATTCGGCGGCGGATAACCGTTTTTCATTATTCGTTAAACGTGATTCCAGCGTGTGCGCCAACGCTAAATCTAAGTTATCGCCGCCCAACATCAAATGATCGCCAACTCCGATTCGCGTCAATTTCGGTTCGTTTTCGCCGGCTTCCACTTTGATTAACGTTAAATCTGTCGTGCCGCCGCCCACGTCGCACACCAATAATAAATGCACGTCCGCGAGTTTTTCTTTCAATTGCCCCGCGTTGCACCGTAACCAATCGTAACAAACGGCTTGCGGTTCTTCGAGCAACCGAACATTTTGCAAACCAGCGATTTTTGCGGCTTCCAATGTCAGCGAACGTGCGCCTTCATCGAACGATGCGGGAACGGTAATTACCACATCTTGGTTTTCGAGTGGCGCGTTGGGGAATTGATGCAACCAAACCGTGCGAACGTGGGCGAGATAACTTCCGCTGGCTTCGATCGGCGACACTTTTTGCACGTCGTCACTCGCGCCCCACGGTAAAATCGCGGCACTCGGATCAACCGACGGATGCGACAGCCAACTTTTCGCGCTGGTCACAAAACGCCCTTTGGTTTTCGCCCCTAAAACGCGAGCCGCTTCGCCTAAAATCGCATTATCGTTTGCGGTAAAAGCAAGATTATCAGCCGCAATTTCAACTTCAGCAGGATGATAACGCACCGACGGTAAAAGTGGACGTGCGGCAACTTGTCCGACATCAACCAATTGTTCGATGGGAAATAATTGAATATTTTGTGTCGTCGTAACATGCGCGTAAGCCACAACCGTGTGGGTTGTGCCTAAGTCGATGCCGACTAAGTATTGAGTTTTTTTTGTTTTCACGATTTATTTCTTATTACATTAGCCACCCAAACTTGATTCGCCAAATACCACTTAACCGTTTTACGAATCCCAGTTTCAAAGGTTTCAGCAGGTTTCCAACCCAATTCACGTTCAATTTTCCGTGCATTAATTGCGTAGCGGCGATCATGTCCAAGGCGATCCGTCACATAAGTAATTAAACGGGAATAACCGCCTTGTGAATCAGGTTTTAGTTCATCTAAAATTTTTAGAATAATGTTTACAATATCAATATTCGCTTTTTCGTTCCAGCCACCGACATTGTAAACTTCACCTATTTTTCCTACTTCTAAAATCTGCCGAATCGCACAGCAATGGTCGGTCACATACAACCAATCTCGTATTTGCTGACCATCGCCATAAATTGGGAGTGATTTACCTGCGAGAGCATTAGTAATAATCAGCGGAATGAGTTTTTCGGGAAAATGATAGGAACCATAATTATTAGAGCAATTACTGGTTGTCACTGGTAAGCCATAAGTGTGATACCACGCACGAACCAAATGATCACTTGCGGCTTTGCTTGCCGAATAAGGACTATTTGGTTGATACAAATTGGTTTCGGTAAAAGGCAGATCAGTGGGTTCTAGTGAGCCATAAACTTCGTCTGTGCTGACGTGGTGGAAACGAAACGCCTGTTTTCTATCCTCGTCCAATGTAATCCAGTATTTACGTGCTGATTCCAATAACGTAAATGTGCCATTCACGTTAGTTTGCATAAATTCACTTGAATCCAAAATACTGCGATCGACATGACTTTCGGCGGCAAAATGAATAATTGCACGGGGCTGATATTTTTTTAACAAATCGGAAACTAATTCAAAATCACAAATGTCACCTTGCACAAAAATATGCCGTGAATCGTTTTGCAATGAAATGAGATTTTCGAGATTTCCCGCATACGTCAATTTATCCAAATTGATAACGGGTTCATCAGATTGTGCGAGCCAATCCAAGACGAAATTACTGCCAATAAATCCCGCGCCACCGGTGACTAAAATCATACAGTCCGTCCAATTGAAAAATATTCAAAACCTTTCGCTTTCACTCTGGTCGGGTCGTACATATTTCGCCCGTCGAAAATCACGGGATTTTTTAAGCTATTTTTGATTTGCATAAAGTCGGGCGCGCGAAATTCTTTCCATTCCGTAACGATAATTAACGCATCGGAATTTTTCAGTGTATTCATTGGGCTTTCAGCATAAATTAACCGTGAATCATCACCAAAAATTCGTTTCGATTCTGGCATCGCAACAGGATCATACGCGACAACAATTGCGCCCATCTCCCACAACCCCTCAATAATCACACGGCTTGAAGCGGCTCGCATATCGTTAGTATTCGGTTTAAATGCCAAACCCCATAATGCAAATTGTTTACCTGTTAAATCATCGCCAAATCGTATTTTAATTTTTTCTAATAAAACCCGTTTTTGCATTTCATTCGCTTCTTCGACAGCATTTAAAACATGAAGCGGTTGTCCAATTTCATTTGCGGTGCGAATTAACGCTTGGACATCTTTTGGAAAGCATGAACCGCCATAACCACAACCAGAATAAAGAAAATCATAACCAATGCGCGGGTCTGAACCGATTCCTAATCGAACTTGCTCGATGTTCGCACCTAACTTTTCAGCTAAGTTAGCAAGTTCATTCATAAACGAAATGCGCGTTGCCAGCATACAATTCGCGGCATATTTTGTCAGTTCTGCACTGCGAATATCCATGACAACCAATCGTTCATGATTTCGCGTAAATGACGCATAAATCTCACGCATCAATGCAATGGCTTTTTCATCCTCTGCGCCGATTACAATACGGTCTGGACGCATAAAATCTTCGACTGCCGCGCCTTCTTTTAAAAATTCTGGATTCGATACAATTGCAAAAGGAATTTCTGTGTTACGCCGTGTTAATTCTTTGCAAAGTGCATCTTTGACTTTATCCGCTGTTCCGACAGGAACAGTGCTTTTGTCTACGATAACTTTGTATTCGGTCATATATTTACCGATATTTCGTGCGGCTGCCGTCACATATTGTAAATCTGCCGAGCCGTCTTCATCAGGGGGTGTTCCGACAGCAATAAATTGAACTTTTCCAAATGCAACACTTTCTTCAATTGATGTTGTGAAATGCAAGCGTCCCGCTTCTACGTTACGGTGAACCATTTCTAAAAGTCCAGGTTCATGAATCGGAATGCCACCATTTTTTAAAATTTCTATTTTTGACTGGTCTAGATCAAGACAAAGTACCTCGTTACCGACTTCCGCTAGGCACGCCCCCGTCACTAAACCGACGTAACCTGTGCCAACAACTGTTATTCTCATGCAATACTTTCCTTCTGTTTTTTCAATTCAGTTGGGGAATTATATTCATAAATCTCTGTCAATGTGCTGTCGCATTTGCAACAACTTGTACCACATGCTTCTTTTGCGGAAGCTTTTTGGACGTAATTTTTGGCAATTAAAACCTGTAACATTCCGCGCAACGCATCTGCATCTGTATCGAAATGTAATATTAAATCTCGCAACGCGACGCTTTTTCGATCTTTTAAGTAAGTTCGCAATTCAGACAAAATCATGCTGGTTTTACCTCATTTCGACCTTGTAACCAAAAATTAAAAATCACGAAAATTAACAAACTATTTAAACCAAAAATCCACATCAACGAACTTTCTGGATGTTGTGAAAAAGTAGCTGTTTGATAAAAAAGTGTTGCGGTTATGTAAGCAATTCCAGTTGTCCATACCACAGTAAATGCCGCCCAACCTGCTGACGTTTCACGATAAATTGCCGCCGTTGCCGCGACACATGGCGCATACAGTAAAATAAATAACAAATATGCAAATGCCCCCGCTTGACCATTAAAACTGTGTTGCATCGCGGTAAATGTTGCCATTTTTACATTTTGTGCATTTGCCGCTTCTTCGGTATTTTCTAAATTACCCACATTCAGTCCCAGCGGATCGAGCAAACGATTAGCCACTTCTGACAAATTTTTAGGCACTGTTAAAATTGCTTCTTTCAATGAATTTTGTAAATTAAATTCAGATTTTTCGGTGCTCATAGTTTGATTTTCAAGTTGTCCATAAAGCGCATCGAGTGTTCCAACAACGGCTTCTTTGGCTAAAACGCCTGTAAAAATACCCACTGTCGCCACCCAATTATCTTCGTGAATACCCATTGGCTCAAAGGCAAATGTGAGTTTTCGTCCAATTTCACTTAATACAGATTGATTCGTGTTTTCACGTCCAAAACTACCGTCCGTTCCGAGTGCGTTTAAAAAATTCAGTACCAAAACCATCGGCACAATAATTTTTCCTGCGTTCAAAATAAATGATTTCAAACGGTCGCCAGTTCGAATTAAAACACCTTGAAACGTTGGTAAATGATATGCCGGTAATTCCATAATAAATGGTGATGTTTCGCCTTTGAAAAGCGTGTGCCGCATAATTAACCCCGTCAAAACCGCAACGGCAATACCAATTAAATACAAACTAAACACGATATTTTGTCCATTTATCGGAAAAAAGGCGGCTGCAAAAAGTGCATAAACAGGCAAGCGTGCGCCACATGACATAAATGGATTCATTAAATTGGTAAGGATTCTATCGCGTGGATTTTCCAGTGTTCGTGTTGCCATAATCGCGGGTACATTGCAGCCAAATCCCACAATCATCGGCACAAATGCCTTGCCTGGCAAACCCAAAAAACGCATAAATCGATCCATAACAAACGCGGCGCGTGCCATGTATCCAGAGTCTTCGAGCATTGACAAAAACAAAAATAAAAAACCGACGATTGGAATAAACGTTGCGACAACTTGAACGCCACCGCCGATACCTTGAGTGAGCAAAACGTTTAGCCAATCGGGACAATGATAAAATTTTAAAATTTCGTTCAAACCATCAATTAAAAATGCACCTACAAATTGCTCACACAAATCTACGAATGCCCTACCGATATTGATGGTAAATAAAAACATCGTGTACATCACGAATAAAAAAAATGGAATACCTAAAAATCTATTTAACACAATTCTATCTATGTTTTCGCTGGTGTGACGGTTGACTTCGCTCAATTTACAAATGGCTTTTTTTGTTAATTGATTTACTAATTCATAACGTGCGTCGGCGGCTAAAATATCGATTTCGTCGTTGGTTTCAGCTTCAATTTTTTGCTGTAAATCTGTGGCAACGGTGAATAAAATTGTGCCGGCAATTGTTTGTGCCAGCGTGTCATTTTCAAGCAAACGCATAGCTAGCCACCGCGGATCACACGGGTGATTTTTCGCGATGTGGTTTAATTTTGGCGTAAGTTCAGAAATCGCATGTTCAATTTCAGTACAATAAGTGATTTGTGTATTTGGGATTGGTTGTGAAACGACTGCTTTATTTATTGCCGTTTTTAATGCTGGAATACCGTTTTTTGTCGCGGCTGAAATAGCAATCACGGGACAGCCAAATTGTTGTGCAAGCAGACCAATGTCAATTTTGATACCCCGGCGTTTCACCGCATCCATCATATTTAAAACAACCAGCATCGGCACACGCATTTCTATGAGTTGCGCGGTTAAATACAAATTACGCTCAATGTTCGACGCATCGACGATGTTAATAATTAAATCGGCTTCGCGGGAAGCAACATAATCTCGGGCGATTTTTTCATCCAGTGACACGTTGTCATCAGACGATTCAAGTGAGTAGGTTCCAGGTAAATCAACGCACTCAATACGTTTAGTATTGAAAGTGTATTCGCCTGTTTTTTTTTCGACCGTTACGCCAGCCCAATTACCAACGTATTGTTTTGAACCTGTTAAAATATTAAATAACGTGGTTTTTCCACAATTTGGATTACCAACAATACCCACGACAAAATCGTTTTTCATGCGACGAGTTCCGCAAAAATTACTGAGGCTTCTTCTTTTCGTAATGTGAGTGAAAAGCCGCGTAATTTAATTTCAATTGGATCGCCAAGTGGTGCGAAACGGGTTATTTTAAATTCTGTACCGCGTGTTAAACCCATGGCAAGTAATCGTTTCCGGTAGGCTTTGCCAGCAATATCGAAACCTGTGATTTTGCCTTTGTCACCGACTGAAAAGGTATTCAGGCTGTATTTCATAAAATCTCACCTCAATGTGAAAACAAAAAATATCGGTTATCAATAACCATTCTCAATTGTATTGAATATAGCATACTGAGAATTATGTCTCTAACAATTTATTTTCCCTGAAAGCTTGTGATCACTTTTGTTCATTGCTTAATTTTTGGCGACGTTTACTAGGCAAGCTTCAAACCTATAAGTTTGTTACAATTGAATCATTAATTTACTACTTTTAGAAACAGAAAATCATGTCAAACTTCGCTAAAGAAATTATTCCCGTTAATCTCGAAGACGAGATGAAGCAATCCTATTTAGATTACGCGATGAGTGTCATTGTCGGTCGAGCATTACCTGATGTGCGTGACGGTTTAAAACCCGTGCATCGGCGTGTACTTTTTGCGATGAGTGAATTGGGTAATGATTTTAATAAAGCCTATAAAAAATCGGCACGTGTGGTCGGCGACGTAATTGGTAAATATCACCCACATGGTGACACTGCTGTTTATGACACGATGGTCAGAATGGCGCAGCCGTTTTCGATGCGTCATATGTTAATTGACGGTCAGGGAAACTTTGGTAGCGTTGATGGTGATTCGCCAGCCGCAATGCGTTATACCGAAGTTCGGATGGCAAAAATTGCCCATGAAATGTTAACGGATTTAGACAAAGAAACCGTTGATTTCACGCCAAACTATGACGAATCCGAATCGGAACCTTCAGTATTACCGACGCGTATTCCAACATTGTTAATTAACGGTTCATCGGGCATTGCCGTTGGGATGGCCACGAATATTCCACCGCATAATTTAAGCGAAGTCGTCAGTGCGTGTTTGGCATTAATTGATGAACCTAATTCGACGATTAGCGATTTAATGGAATACATCAAAGGTCCTGATTTTCCAACGGCTGCATTTATAAATGGCGCGGCGGGAATTCGTCATGCTTACGAAACAGGTCGTGGCAAGATTTACCTTCGTGCTAAATCACATTTTGAAAATATCGGTGACAGTTCACGTCAAGCGATTATTACCACCGAATTACCTTACCAAGTTAACAAAGCACGATTACTCGAAAAAATTGCTGAATTAGTTAAAGACGGCAAGCTCGAAGGTATTTCTGGTTTACGTGATGAATCAGATAAAGACGGAATGCGAATGGTAGTGGAATTGAAGCGCGGCGAAGTTGCCGAAGTTGTTTTGAACAATCTTTACAAGCAAACTCAATTTCAAACCGTGTTTGGTATGAATATGGTTGCGATTCTCGATGGTCGCCCATTCTGTTTGAATTTGCTTGAAATCCTCAATGCGTTCATCAATCATCGCCGTGAAATTGTGACGCGTCGCACGGTTTATTTGTTACGCAAAGCGCGTGAGCGTGCTCATATTTTAGAAGGTTTAGCGATTGCATTGGCGAACATCAACGCCATGATTGATATGATTAAGGCCGCGAAAAATCCTGCTGAAGCTAAAGAGCAATTACTCGCAACACAATGGCCGGCGGGTTTGGTTTTATCATTGATTGAGCGCACTAATTCTGGTAATTCACGTCCGGATAATTTACCAACGATTTACGGTTTATCAGGCGATGTTTATCGGCTTTCTGAAACACAAGCGCAAGCGATTTTAGAATTACGTTTGCACCGTTTAACCGGTTTAGAACAAGACAAAATCGTTGGTGAATACACGCAACTACTAGAACAAATCGCATTTTATTTGCATATTTTGGGTGACGATTTGCGTTTAATGGAAGTGATTCGTGAAGAATTAGTCGCAATTAAAGAACAATACAGTGATCCACGCCGCACCATAATTATGGAAAATCGTGCTGATTTGAGCGACGAAGATTTAATTACCGAAGAAGATATGGTGGTCACTGTCTCACACGAAGGTTATGTGAAAGCGCAACCGTTAAGCGATTACCAAGCGCAACATCGTGGCGGACGCGGTAAATCTGCAACACAAACCAAAGAAGAAGATTTCGTTGATCAATTGATTATAGCCAACACACACGACACTATCCTATGTTTCTCATCAAAAGGTAAAGTTTACGCGCTGAAAGTGTATCAATTGCCAATAGGTAGTCGTGCAGCTCGTGGTAAACCATTTGTCAATTTGTTGCCGTTGGAAGATGGTGAAAAAATTAATGCCTTTTTACCGACCCGAGATTATGACGAAAACAAATTTGTCTTCATGGCAACGTCAGCGGGAACGGTAAAGAAAACACCCCTAAGTGAATTTGCTTATCAACGAACAAGCGGAAAAATTGCCATTGATTTGCGTGAAGATGACACATTGATTGGCGTAGCGATTACCGATGGACAACAAAATGTAATGTTATTTAGCAGCAACGGCAAAGCAATTCGATTTAATGAAGCTGATGTCCGTTCGATGGGGCGCGGCGCGGCAGGTGTTCGAGGTTTGCGTTTAACGGAAGGTGAAAACGTTATTTCACTAATCATCGCATCTGAAGGTGAAGTATTGACCATCTCCGAAAACGGTTATGGGAAGCGAACCTTTGTCGAAAAATTCCGTCATCAAGGGCGTGGTGGAAGCGGCACTATTGCGATGCAAACATCAGAACGAAATGGCAATGTCATTGGCGCATTACTCGTAAATGATGCCGATGAATTAATGATTATCACAGATGGAGGTACATTGGTTAGAACCCGTGTCGCAGAAATCTCAGTTGTCGGTCGTGTTGCACAAGGCGTTCGCGTCATTCGTTTGGATGTTGGAGAAAAGGTCGTTGGGGTGGATAGAATTGCTGGCTTGGAAGTTGAAGAAACGGAAGAATTAGAAAATGATGAAATAATCGAAACAACCAATAATGAAGTTGTTGAAACTCCAATTAACGATGTAATTGAAGAATAAAAACGATGGAAAATTTCACACCTTATTCTGCCTTTTTAGGCGGTAGTTTAATTGGTTTGTCTGCTGCATTATTGATGTATTTCAATGGACGCGTTGCAGGAATTTCAGGAATGATCGCGGGTTCGTTTGATTATAAAAACAGCGAAAATCACTGGCGATTATTTTTCTTAGGTGGTTTGATTTTAGCAGCTATGTTTTTTAATTTATTCGTGCCACACGCGGCAGTGACTTATTCACGCTCAACGTTGTTGCTGATAATTTCAGGCGTTTTAGTGGGTTTTGGCACGCGTTTAGGTAATGGTTGCACGAGTGGTCACGCGGTTTGTGGCATGGCGCGACTTTCAATTCGTTCAATTGCGGCAACGGTTGCATTTATGGCTGTCGCCATTTTAACCGTGTTCATCACGCGCCATTTGTTGGGAATTTTATAATGACAAAAAATAAAGCGGCGTTACTTTGCGGGATTCTATTTGGCTTAGGTTTGACTATTTCTCAAATGAGTAATCCCGATAAAGTGTTGGCATTTTTAGATGTTACTGGTAATTGGGATCCGAGCTTGGCTTTTGTGATGGGGGGAGCGTTGATTACGTTGGCAACGCTGCAACATTTTATTTTGAAGAGTCCACAACCGATTTGTGACACAAAATTTCATCTTCCAAAAACAAATGATATAATAGATAAGCGATTGATTTTTCGTGCAATTATTTTCGGTATTGGCTGGGGATTAGTCGGTTTTTGTCCTGGTGCCGTTCTTGCGGCATTTGGTGACGGGAAATTCGAACCATTTTCATTTATGCTAGCATGTGTCGGGGGTATGGTGCTGTTTAATATATTTCACGAGAAAAACAATCAATCCCGTTTTAAGGACGTGCCACCATGAAAAATATTTTTTACACATCTTGTTATACTTACATTAACCTCAGTTCGACGTAAGAATTAAGCGATGATGGTTATAACTGATTGTGGCAAATGTTTAAGGAAGCTTTCTTTTCTTGGTAGGATTAAGCGACCAAACAAGTGATCATATTGACGGCAAAGTTTGTAAAAGAGCCGTGGCGACGATGTTCAAGATTGAAAATATTTTCAATGATGCTGCGTTTTCTCAAAATCAACTTATCTAAAGTCTCTAATATTCAGGCTTTCATGTTCTTATTAATCGCCGTAATCATCTCTAAATCTTGTTGGGTAGCGGTAGTGCTAAACAAGTAATGCTGCCTTGGATAAGTTATAGTGGAAAAGGAAGTATTTGATAGCAGCGATATGATTTTCAAATTTCTTCGAAAAAAACAAGGAAGATCGCACAAGCCTTTAAACGCGCTGACAAACAGTCAAATTAAAATGTTCAATATGATTTCTCAGTCCTGTATGTTTGCCGAGCGCAACATGTTTATCTTCAGGAAAAACATGCTTTCTCACGATAGATTTTAGGAATTTGCAGCCAACGTTTTTCAGCATCTTCGCGTTAAGCTGACTGACAAAATTCGACTGATTCCTCGCAGAGAATTTCGCTCTAGTAACGCTTTATTCATCAAATCTTTATTTATCAAATTTTTTTTGAATCCTCTATGTCTTTGAACTCGTAGTCCATCACAAACTGTCTGCCACATTCTTTAACAACGATAGTTTTGTTTTCCGCTGTGAATATGATCGTTCTTTTTGTATTTTTCACTACCACAGTAGAGTAACTAAATTTTAATGATGTTTTTTTAGACTTGTGTAACACTACTGAACAATTTATGTAGCAAATATGTCTACTCATAATTTCTTCACATTAGATAACTACAATATAATCGCATAGATGTAATTGATTTTTGGTGCAATTATTTTCAGTATTGGCTGGGAATTAGTCGGTTTTTATCCTGGTGCCGTTCTTGCTGCATTTAGCGACGGTAAATTCGAACCATTTTCATTTACGCTAGCCTCTGTCGGGGGTATGATGCTGTCTAATATATTTCACGAGAAAAACTAATCAATCCCGTTTTTAAGGACGTGCCGCCATGCAGAAATATTTTTTACACATCTTTGTTATACTTACATTAAGTTTCGCAAGTTTCTTTATCTTTGACCGTGTTAACACTGAGCCACCAGTTGATAATTCATTGGCATATTCTGATTTTATTGATCGCGTTAAAAACAAGCAAGTCGATAAAGTCGAAATTTCCGGACAAGCTATTAAATTAAGAGCAGCTGATGGCGAAACTTATGAAACATTTAACCCTGGTGATGGGCATTTAATTGATGACTTGCTTGCTGCCGACGTACAAATTCGTACTAAAGTACCTCAAAAACAGTCGATGTTTATGCAAGTTTTCATCGCTTGGTTTCCGATGTTGCTGATGATTACGGTATGGATTATTTATATGCGTCGTAATCAAGGTATGGGCGGCAACAGCTTCGGCAAAAGCAAAGCGCGTATGCTCGAAGAGGATAAACTAACCGTAAAATTCGCGGACGTCGCGGGTTGTGAAGAAGCGAAAGAAGAGGTTTCCGAGTTAGTTGATTTTCTCGCAGACCCACAAAAATTCCAAAAATTGGGTGGACAAATTCCACGCGGAATTTTAATGGTTGGACCTCCAGGAACGGGTAAAACGTTAATCGCAAAAGCCATTGCAGGCGAAGCAGGTGTAAAATTCTTCAGCATTTCTGGTTCGGATTTTGTGGAAATGTATGTTGGTGTTGGTGCGTCACGAGTTCGTGATATGTTCGCGCAAGCTAAAGAGCATTCACCTTGCATCATTTTTATTGACGAAATCGACGCTGTTGGACGGCAACGTGGCGGTGCTGGAATGGGTGGTGGTAATGACGAACGCGAACAAACCTTAAACCAGCTTTTAGTCGAAATGGACGGTTTTAACGGCAACGAAGGTGTCATTATTATTGCCGCAACAAACAGAGCCGACGTACTCGACAAAGCGTTATTGCGTCCAGGACGTTTCGACAGACAAGTCAACGTAGGATTGCCAGATGTACGGGGTCGTGAACAGATTTTAAAAGTACACATCAAAAAAGTCCCTGCTGCTGAAGATGTTATTTTATACGATTTAGCACGTGGCACACCTGGCTTTTCAGGTGCAGATTTGGCGAATATTGTAAACGAGGCGGCATTACTTGCAGCGCGTTCTAATAAAAAAGAAGTCAGCATGAGTGACCTCGAAAAATCTAAAGACAAAATCCTAATGGGCGCAGAAAAACGCACAATGGTAATGTCAGAAGAAGATAAATTATTGACGGCTTATCATGAAGCGGGACATTGTATCGTGGGTGAATTATCACCAGAGCATGATTCAGTTTATAAAGTTAGCATAATGCCACGTGGTCGTGCTTTGGGAATTACGATGTTTTTACCTGATCAAGATCAATACAGCGCAAGCAAGCGTAAATTAGAAAGCCAAATCGCTAGTTTATTTGGTGGACGAATCGCGGAATTGATTATTTACGGTGGTGACCGTGTAACAACCGGCGCATCAAATGATATTGAACGCGCCACAGAATTGGCACGTAACATGGTGACACGTTGGGGATTTTCAGAAAAATTAGGCACGATGGTTTATGGAGAAGAAGGTGGGCAGCCATTTATGGGTTATGCGGCCAAAGGCAGTAAAAATTCTGAATTAGTTGCGCAACAAATCGATGAAGAAATTCGTGTTATTATTGATGCCAATTATCAACGTGCTGAAAAACTTTTACAAGAGAATATAAGCGTTTTACATAATATGGCGAAAGCATTAATGAAATGGGAAACGATTGATAAAACCCAAATTGATGCGTTGATGTTTGGCAAAGAACCACTGCCACATCCTGAATTCCCAACGCCTAATCTTGAAAAAATTGAATTGGCAAAAAATAGTGGCGGTGTAGGTGATTTTGTATCACAACCCACAATGCAGTAAATCGAGGCAATTATTAACATTATTACAAGAAAACGGTGTTAATGTTTCAATTGTCGAATATTTGAAAGCGCCGTTAACGGTTGAAGAATTAGAAACTATGGCACAAAAGTTAAATTTAGAACCACGTCAATTTATGCGTCAAGGCGAATCAGAATATGAAAACTTTGTTGCCGAAAATCTAACTCGCCAAGAATTATTCGAGGCCATTGTCAAATATCCACGTTTGTTAGAGCGTCCGATTGCTGTTACGGAAACGAAAGCAGTAATTGGTCGGCCCCCTGAGAATGTGTTGGCGTTATTGTGAAAGCACAGTATTTTTATTGGCTCGCGCTCAGTGCATTTTTAGAGTTATTCGGTTTGCTAATGCTTTGGCAAACCATTTTAGCTCCTTCTACAAAATTCCCCGTTGGGCTTCTTTTATTACTTAATATCATCCCATTATTGATTCCAATGCGTGGTTTTTTAAATGGTGATAAAAAAAGTTGCTCGTGGATGGCATATATCAGTTTGTTTTATTTAATACACGGTGCAGTTGAATGTTATGCCAATGTGGATGAGCGTTGGCTCGCTGGTTGGGAAGCATTTTTAAGTCTACAGCTCTTTTTCGGTGCGGCATTTTACGTTCGCTTCATCGGTCCTCATGCCTGAGCAATATCCACTTCATTTTGAATTCCGTGCGAATCAAACCTTTGATGATTTTTTTGCTGGTGCAAACGAACTCGTTATTAACGATTTAAAACAATGTATTTTAGGTGACGGCGAACAGCAAATTTTTTTGTGGGCAAAATCAGGTCAGGGTAAAAGTCATTTGCTCCAATCCTGTTGTCATTTCGCATAAGCGCATGAAAACTCGTCATTTTATTTTGATTTGTCACTGTATCAATTGCACAACCCAGCAATTTTTTTAGGGCTAGACGATTATGCAGTGGTTTGTGTTGACAATGTTGATGCGATTATAGGACTAGTAAAATGGGAAGATGCGTTGTCCGCTTTTATGCAGCGGCATTATGCGCGTGGACACCAGTTGATTTTGTCAGCAACAAACTTACCAAATCACATGAGGCTTAAAAATTCGAATGTAAAAGTAAATTTAGGTTGGGGCTTAATGGTTCAGCTAAAAACCTTAGTGAATACAAGTAGTGTAGATGCGTTGATTTTTAGAGCAGACGCAATGGGGCTTGAAATTTCTCCGCAAGTAGGGCGATTTCTAATGATTCAACATCAAGAAGAATTAGATAGTTTATGGTATTTGTTAGAAAGGCTGGATCGTGCATCATTGTCAGCGAAGCGGCGATTAACGATTCCATTTTTAAAGCAGCTTTTGAAAAGTACCTAAAAATAAAAAATAAACCTCGTTGAAAATACATTCAACGAGGTTTTCCTCATTCTGGGGTTAACTAATCAACAATAAATAAATTTGACGCACCAGTTTCAGCTGACGATGCGCCCAAACGGAAATGCCCAAACATTTCACGCCCCATGCCCATGTGATGATTGTGTGCCGAATTCGGTGCAGGAATTCGAGCATTAAATTCTGCGTCATCCATCAAAACGTTAATATCGCCCGTTTGCAAATTCAACGAAATAATATCGCCGTTTTGTACTTTCGCTAACGGCCCGCCTACTTCACATTCAGGGCACAAATGAATGACGGAAGGCACTTTGCCTGACGCGCCCGACATTCTGCCGTCGGTGACCAATGCAACTTTGAAACCTTTGTCTTGTAACACGCCCATTGGCGGCGTGAGTTTGTGTAATTCTGGCATTCCATTGGCGCGTGGTCCTTGAAAACGAACAACCGCGACAAAATCTTTTTCCAATTCACCGCGTCGAAATGCCGCTAAGAAATCTTCTTGATCATCAAAAACAACTGCTGGAGCTTGGACGATTTGGTGTTCTGGGGAAAGCGCAGAAAGTTTCGTTACGCCGCGACCTAAATTGCCTTTCATAACGTGCAAACCGCCACTCGCTGCGAAAGGTTTAGCGACGGTACTTAATACTTCCAAATCTAACGATACTTTTGGCACAGCTTCCCACACCAATTTGTTGTCAATTAAACGTGGTTCTTGGCAGTAATTCGCCATTCCGCGTTTATTCGCAATTGCAATCGTGTCTTCATGCAATAAATGATTATTCAATAATTCTTGAATCAAAAAGCCCATGCCCCCTGCAGCGTGAAAATGATTCACATCCGCAGCACCATTTGGATACACTTTTGCCAACAACGGAATAACTTTTGACAATTTATCAAAATCATCCCAATTTAACGAAATACCTGCGGCTCGTGCTATTGCAACTAAGTGCATCGTATGATTAGTCGAACCGCCCGTTGCTAACAAACCAATCACGGCATTCACAATCGCTTTTTCATCGATAACGTGTGCGACAGGACGATAATCATCACCCAATGCGGTGAATTTCAACACTTGACGTGCTGCTTCTTTGGTCAATTCGTCACGCAAAAGCGTGTTAGGATTCACAAATGAACTGCCAGGTAAATGCAGCCCCATTATTTCCATCATCATTTGATTGGTATTCGCGGTACCGTAAAACGTACACGTTCCCGCACTGTGATACGACGCGGCTTCGGCAGCGAGTAATTCTTCACGACCAATTTCACCAATTGCATATTTTTGACGCGCTTGCGCTTTTTCTTTATTGGAAATTCCACTGGGCATGGGGCCTGCAGGAACGAAAATCGCGGGTAAATGCCCAAAACTCAACGCACCAATCAATAAACCGGGAACAATTTTGTCGCACACACCCAAAAATAATACGCCATCAAACATGTCGTGGCTCAAACCAATCGCCGTCGTCATCGCAATTAAATCACGGCTAAACAACGATAATTCCATACCCGGTTGACCTTGCGTAATCCCGTCACACATTGCTGGAACGCCCGCCGCGACTTGCGCCACGCCACCTGCTTCACGGATTGCCGCTTTAATTAAATCTGGCGTATCTTTATATGGCTGATGCGCTGAAAGCATGTCGTTATACGCCGTGATAATGGCGATATTAGCTTTTTTCTCAGCGGTTAAATCGGCTTTTTCTTCTGGTGTATTCGCTGCAAAACCGTGTGCTAAATTCGCACAACCCATGCCGACACGTTGTGGCAATTTTTTGGCATAAGTATCTATGTGTTTTAAATAGGCAGAACGAGTGACGTGACTACGTTCAATAATTTCGTTGGTAACACTTTGAATAATCGGATTCATGTTTATTTCCTTTTGATTATAATTATTTCTTTTTTTGATTATAGTTATTTCTTTCCTGATTATATTACAAAGAAAGCTAAAATCGTTTAGAAACTTAGCTCGTGCCTAAAATTAGAAACTTAGGTAAAATCCACCGCTTTAATTCTTTCCTAAATTTAATCATCAATGAAAATAGTCATTTTAGGTGCAGGCGTTACAGGTGCTTCGGTTGCTGAAGCGTTGGCAAGCGAAGAAAACGATATTGTTGTCGTAGATTTTCGAGCAGATTTACTTGAAGCACTCAAAGAACGTTTTGACATTGCTACGGTAACAGGTAATGCGGCGCATCCCAGTGTTTTAGAGCAAGCAGGCATTGGCAATACAGATATGGTCATTGCCGTTACGGACAGAGACGAAACGAATATGCTCGCGTGCTTAATCATTAACACGCTTTATAGCAAACCGAAAACAATTGCACGAGTTCGTGCGATGGATTATCTCAAAAATCCTCGCTTATTTGGTCCAAATGGTATTCCAGTTGATGTCGTGATTAGTCCTGAACAAATTGTGATGAACTCAATTCGCAATCTCATCGAATTCCCAGGTGCGTTACAAGTGTCAGAATTCGCAAATGGTTTAGTTCGATTATTTTCAGTCAAAATAGTTGCAAATGGTATTTTGACAGGCAAAAAAATTAAAACGCTCAAAGAGCGATTGGTTAGCGGTAAAACACGCGTAGTCGCTATTTTTCGATACGGAAAA
The DNA here is from genome assembly GCA_014191975.1 of Methylococcaceae bacterium. GTDB lineage: Bacteria > Pseudomonadota > Gammaproteobacteria > Methylococcales > Methylomonadaceae > UBA10906. The sequence goes on from BJHG01000005.1 coordinate 30,756, forward strand.
CCACTTTATGTTAATGGTGACGCAACGATTGAAACAGGGGATGAAGTTTTTTTTGTTGCGCCACGTGAAGAAGTGCACCGTGTTTTAAAAGAATTGGGTAAATTAGAAGCCCCCATAAAACGGATTATTATCGCGGGTGGCGGTCATGTTGGAAAACGTTTGGCGTTAGCATTAGAAAATAAGCATCAAGTTAAAATCATCGAACGCGATTCCAAGCGTGCTAAAAAAATTGCTAATGATTTAGATAATACCGTTGTGTTACTTGGCGATTGTGCCGATGAAAAACTTTTACTTGATGAATCCATTGAAGATACGGATTTATTTTGTGCGATTACCAATAACGATGGTGCGAATATTATTGCAGCCTCGTTGGCGAAACGTTTAGGCGCACGAAAAACGATTTGCTTATTGAATCACATCTCTTACACAAAATTGTTGCCAGGCACAGGCATTGATGCCGTCGTATTACCCAATCAAGAAACCTTAGGCAGTATTTTGAAGCACGTCCGAAAAGGCGATGTTGCAGAAGTAAGTTCACTTTGTGGTGGAACAGCAGAAGCAATTGAAGCAATTGCACATCATAATGACGAAGAGGGTTCAGTTGTTGGCAAGCGTGTCGATTCGATTCGATTCCCGGATGGCATTGTGATGGGGGCATTGATTCGTGAAAATGTCGTTATTTCAATTCATCACGACACAGTTTTTAAAGAAGATGATCATGTAATTATGTTTGCGATGGATAAAAAATTGATTCCGCACATTGAAAAATCTTTTCAGCCCATTAAAAACAAGGTGATCTGATGCGTTCAATTTTTACACTAATTCATGTTCTTGGTTTGGTCACTATGGGATTTAGTGGATTAATGATGACGTGTTTTCTCACGTCTTATTTTAATAATGACGGGGTGACACAAGCCTTTTCGGATGCGATGTTAATTTCTTTTGGCATCGGGGCATTAATGTTTTTATCTACGTTAAAAAGTCCTAAAAAATTATCACGCCAAGCAGGTTTCTTGCTAGTTGCAATGACGTGGTCACTCAGTCCAATGATTTGTACATTACCTTTATTGTTAGCCTTGCCGAATTTGACATTTGTTGATGCTTATTTTGAAACAATGTCTGGTTTGACCACAACGGGAGCAACAATTCTGAGTGGTTTAGATACACTTCCTATGTCACTCAATTTGTGGCGACACGAATTAAATTGGATTGCAGGGATGGGGATTATTATTTTTGCGATTGCAATTTTGCCAATGCTGGGAATTGGTGGAATGCAACTTTATAAAGCGGAAGCACCTGGCTCTGTGAAAGAATCTGATTTACCACCGCGAATTGCTCAAACTGCAAAAGCACTTTGGATTGTGTACGCAGGAATTTCGTTGGCATGTATTTTATCGTTAAAATTGGCAGGAATGAATTGGTTTGATGCGATTTGCCATGCGTTTTCAGCGATGAGTTTGGGCGGAATGTCTACGCACGATAACAGTGTTGGTTTTTTTAATTCAGTCCCAATTGAGGTGGTGTTAACGATTTTTCAATTACTCGCTGCGATTAATTTTGCGACACATTTTGTCGCCTTACGAAAATTTTCATTAAGACCTTATAGTGTCGATATGGAAGCACGATATTTCTTATTGTTGGTGTTGAGTAGCTGTCTTTTAGCCGCAGGCGTTTTGCAATACGAAGGTACTTATCCTGATTTTTTGACGGCATTGCGTCATGCGTCGTTTAACCTTGTCACGATTGCGACAGACTGCGGTTTTGCAAGCCAAGATTTTAATCAGTGGCCAGTTTTTGTCCCCGTTTGGATGTTGTTTTTAAGTTGCTTATCCGCTTCTTCTGGTTCGACAGGCGGTGGGATTCGAATGATTCGAACAATTATTTTGATTAAACAAGCCCGATTGGAAATGTTTAAATTTATTCATCCCTTTGCGATTCGCCCGATGAAAATTGGTGATGCGATAATTAGTAACAACATTATTACGTCGGTCATGGGATTTATTTTTCTATATTTCATTTGTATCGTAATTTTGATTTTTTCGTTATTGTTGTCTGGATTGGATTTTATGTCTTCATTTTCAGCCATTATTGCGTGTTTCAACAACGCAGGCCCTGGTTTAAACTTAGTCGGGCCGGCTACTAATTACAGCGTTTTGAACGATTTTCAAACTGGTATTTGTACTTTTGCGATGTTGCTTGGACGGGTTCAAATTTTCTCCATTATTATTTTGTTTGTGCCTGAGTTTTGGCGTAAATAATAGCTGTTTTACTACAATGTTTCATTCGAAAACCTGACAATTTGAAATTTTATGAAAACATATCTTGTTGGCGGCGCAGTCCGCGATACACTATTAAATCGTCCCGTCACCGAACGTGATTGGGTCGTTTTGGGCGAAACACCTGAATCTATGTTGAAGCATGGATTTCGGGCAGTGGGCAAAGATTTTCCTGTTTTTTTACATCCAACAACCAACGAAGAATATGCGTTAGCTCGAATAGAGCGTAAAACAGCAAAAGGCTACAAAGGTTTTAGTGTTGATGCATCACCTGATGTGACACTAGAGCAAGATTTATTACGGCGTGATTTAACTATTAACGCAATTGCCATGACGGAACAAGGTGAATTAATTGATCCTTATGGTGGACAGCGTGATTTAGAAAAGCGTTTGTTTCGCCATGTTTCACCCGCCTTTTCAGAAGATCCTGTTCGTATTTTACGACTGGCTCGCTTTGCCGCTCGTTATGCGTCACTTGGTTTTACCATCGCAGATGAAACACATATTTTAATGCGTGAAATGGTTGAGGCAGGTGAAGTTGATGCACTTGTTCCTGAGCGAATTTGGGCAGAAACCGTTAAGTCTTTGGGCGAAACAAGACCATCTGCTTTTTTTTATACATTGAAAGACTGTGGTGCGTTAGCAAAGATGTTCCCTGAGCTTGACGCACTTTTTGGTCTATCACAGCCTGAAAGTTATAATCCTGAAATTGATTGGGGTGTGCATAGTTTAATGGCGTTAGATCAGGCTGCTTTATTATCATCAAAATTAGAAGTACGATTTGCGACATTGGTTCATGATTTAGGCAATGTAGCTTCATCAAAAGATAATTTGTCACATCATTATGGTCACGAATTAAAAGGCGTGCTGATTGTTGAAAAAATGTGTCAGCGTTTGCGGATTCCAAATGACTTTAAAAAACTCGCTTTGCACGTCACCCAATATCATACACATTGTCATAAAGTAAGAGAATTGCGTGCGACGACATTAGTCGACTTATTACAAGTATTAGGTGCATTTAAGCCCAAACATAATTTACAAGATTTTCTTTTTGCCTGCGAAGCGGATACGAGAGGGCGATTAGGTTTTGAAAATACCGATTATTCACAATCATTTTTTCTTAAAAAAGTGGCTAAATACGGGACTAATATCGACTCACAAGAAGTTTTAAATCTTGGTTTGAAAGGTAAAAAAATTGGTGACGCGATTCGGCGATTGCGTGTTACGGCAGTGAATGAACTTTTAAGTTCGCACCAAAATCAGCTCTAAAACAAATTTGCTACCAAAATAGCTTAATAATAAAAATAAAAATCCCACTAAAATCCAATTCACCGCAACACGTCCCCGCCAACCATAACGCTGCCGTCCGATTAAAATTGCACAAAATATCACCCATGCTAAAAGTGATAAAACGGTTTTATGTACCAAATGTTGGGCAAATAAATCATGCAAAAATAAAAAACCCGTTCCTAACGATAAAGATAAGACAAAAACACCCGAAGCAATCATTTGAAATAATAACGTTTCCATTGATTGTAATGATGGCAATAATAAAATAAATTTTGTAGGAGGGTGTTGCTTCAGCTGCTTATTTTGTATTTTTAATAAAATCGCTTGAATAGCCGCAATCGTCAATAAGCTAAACGCTAAAATGGAGGTTGAAATATGAATCCCCATAGCACCTGTATGAACTGGAAGTAAATGCGGCAACGGATTTATTATCACATCTAAGCCTAAAATAATGGCAGCCATTGGAAACACAATGATCCCCAGTTTTTCGACTGGTTTCGTCAACGCGGTAAGTAATAAAACCAGTGCCACACCTAATATATTTAAAGATGCCACGCTCAAAATACTAAAACTAAAACCATTTTGTTGTTGGCAAAGCAAGCCGATATAAAGCGTCTGCAAAGCAACGGCTAGCCACGCAAATAAAAGAGACGTGTTTTTCTTATCAATGGTTCGTAATTGCCACACCAAATACCCCGTGTTGATGCCGTAAGCCAACATCGAACTGATTGCAATAAATTTCATCATAACTAAACCTCACTAACGTTAATGCGTTGCGCCTTTTGCCTGTTTAAGCGATATGTTACTATAACATTTGAACGTCAAGCCGACAGTGTGTTGGTTTGTTTTTTTATCTGCGTTATTCATTTTGAGTCACACCATGTTTGATAATTTAACCCAACGCCTAAGTGGAACCCTTAAAAAGCTTAAAGGCGAATCACGTTTTACTGAAAGCAATATAAAAGACACGTTACAAGAAGTGCGCGCCGCTTTATTGGAAGCGGATGTCGCTTTACCTGTCGTTACCGATTTTCTCGAAAATTTAAAAACGGGCGCGTTGGGTAAAGATGTTCAAAACAGCTTAACACCTGGTCAAGCCATGATTAAATTAGTTCACGCTGAACTAATCAAAGTTATGGGCGAAAAAAACGAAAGTTTAAATCTCAATGCCCAGCCGCCAGCCGTTATTTTAATGGCTGGTTTGCAAGGGGCGGGTAAAACTACAACCGTTGCGAAATTAGGTCGCTGGTTACAAGAAAATAATAAGAAAAAAGTTGGTGTAGTCAGTGCTGACGTTTACCGCCCAGCGGCAATTAAGCAGTTACAAATGCTTGCAGCTGAAGTGGATTTAGTCTTTTTTGACAGTGACATTACCCAAAAACCAATTGATATTGCAACAAATGCGATTGACGCGGCAAAACGTAAATTTTTAGATGTTATTATTATCGATACTGCGGGACGCTTGCATATTGATGATGAAATGATGGGCGAAATTAAAGCGTTGCACGCGGCTATTAACCCAATTGAAACTTTGTTCATTGTCGATAGTATGACAGGACAAGACGCTGCAAATACCGCGAAAGCTTTTAATGTTGCTTTGCCTTTAACAGGAATTATTTTAACGAAAGCTGATGGTGATGCACGCGGCGGGGCGGCGTTATCCATTCGTCAAATTACGGGTAAGCCGATTAAATTTATCGGGATGGGTGAAAAAACGAACGCGTTAGAGCCGTTCTATCCGGATCGATTAGCGTCACGTATTTTAGATATGGGCGATATGCTCAGTTTAATTGAGCAAATTGAACAAAATGTTGATAAAGAAAAAGCACAAAAACTTGTTGATAAGCTTAAAAAAGGCAAAAGTTTTGACCTCGAAGATTTTCGTGAACAACTGGTTGAAATGCAAAAAATGGGTGGCATTGGTTCAATGATGGACAAATTGCCGGGCATGAAAGCGATGCCGTTGGAAGTAAAAGAAAAAATGAATGATAAATTATTGGCGCGGCAAATTGGTGTTATCAATTCGATGACGATGAAAGAGCGTCGATTTCCAGATTTGATTAAAGGCAACCGTAAAAAACGGATTGCAGACGGTTGTGCTCAAGAATTGAGCGACGTAAATCGGATGCTGAAGCAGTTTATGATGATGCAGAAAATGATGAAAAAGCTTAAATCTGGCAATATGGCAAACATGGTGCGTGGCGTAAAGAGTCAAATGCGTGGAATGACACGTTAGGTTTTTAGCGTTTTATGTTGTTTTATCAGTGAAAATGCGTAAAATGACACGATTTATTCTAATTAATTATTTAGAGGTTATGAGATGGTAACTATTCGTTTATCAAGAGGCGGTTCTAAAAATCGTCCGTTTTATCAAATTGTTGTAACAGACAGCCGTAACAGCCGTGATGGTCGTTACATTGAACGTGTTGGCTTTTTCAATCCATTAGCACGTGGTCAAGAAGAACGTTTACGTTTAGACAACGCGCGTGTTGATCATTGGAAAGCAAACGGTGCACAGCCTTCTGAACGTGTTGCAAAATTGATTAAAGATTCGTTGAAAGTTACTGCGTAATTACTTTTGATCGAGCAAAAATTGTTACACGTTGGGAAAGTTTCTGGCGTTTTCGGTATTAAGGGCTGGGTAAAAGTTTTTTCTTTTACGGGCTACCGCGAAGATATTTTGCGCTATTCTCCTTGGTTATTGAAAAAAAATGGCACGACAAAAACTGTTGAGGTTATGACAGGACAATTGCAAAACCAGTTAGTGGTTGCACAAATAAAAGGCGTTGACGATAGAAATGCTGCCGAAGCTCTAATGGGTTGGGAAATTTTCATTGATTCTAATCAATTACCTAGTGCGAAACAAGGCGAGTATTACTGGTCAGATTTAATTGGTTTACAGGTTGAAAATACCGAAGGCGTGGTTTTGGGTTTTATTGAAGGTTTGCTAGAAACAGGCGCAAATGATGTCATTATTGTGCAAGGCAATGAACGTCAACATGCAATCCCATTTATCCAGCCAAAAGTTGTGTTAAAAATTGACTTAATTGTTCGGAAAATGTGGGTTGATTGGGATGCAGATTTTTAAATGCGTTTTGATGTCATAACGCTCTTTCCTGAAATGGTGCTGCAAGCGGCACAAGTCGGTGTAACCGGAAAAGCCATTGAAAATGCGATTGTGGCGTTGAATGTTTGGAATCCGCGAGATTATACGCACGACAAACATAAAACTGTTGATGATAGACCATTTGGTGGTGGGCAAGGTATGGTGATGAAATATCAGCCTTTGCATGATGCAGTGATGGCTTTGAAAGTTGATGCCAAGCCTGATTGCAAAGTTGTATATTTGAGTCCGCAAGGCAAACCATTAACTCAAGCATTACTTCATGAAGCTAGTGAATTATCGCAACTGATTTTAGTCGCTGGACGTTACGAAGGACTAGACGAAAGATTTCTTCAACGCGATTGCGATGAAGAATGGTCACTCGGCGATTATGTAATTAGTGGTGGTGAACTTGCTGCGTTGATTGTAATTGACGGTATTACTCGATTATTACCGAATGTGCTGGGTAATAAAAAATCGGCTCTACAAGATTCTCATAGTGATGGTTTACTTGATTATCCTCAATATACACGACCCGAAGTAATTGATAGTCAGGCTGTTCCAGATGTGTTGCTCAGTGGAAATCATTCTGAAATTGCACGCTGGCGAATGAAACAAGCGTTAGGGCGAACGTGGCAAAAACGTCCCGATTTATTAAACAAAAAAACATTAAGTGCCGAGCAAGAAAGCTTGTTGGTGCAATTTAAAGAAGTGGACTAGGGTGTAAAAATGAACATTATTGACGAATTAGAAAAAGCACAAATGAAACAAATTCCTGATTTCAAATCAGGCGATACCGTTATAGTTCAAGTTCGTATTAAAGAAGGTGAACGTGAACGTATTCAAGCATTTGAAGGTGTTGTGATTGCGATGCGTAATCGCGGATTAAATTCTGCATTCACTGTGCGTAAAATTTCACATGGCACAGGTGTTGAGCGTGTTTTCCAAACACACAGCAACATTATCAGTGAAATTATTGTGAAGCGTCGTGGTGCGGTTCGTCGTGCTAAATTGTATTACTTGCGCGACTTGACGGGTAGAAAAGCACGTATCAAAGAAAAATTAGCTGTTAAAGCAGCATAATTTTATAATTTGTTACTCTATAAAAAGGCAGCTTCCAGCTGCCTTTTTTGTTTCTAGCTATAACTGTGACCAGATATCATTCACACGCTGAATAATATCTGGTGACATCGTAATTGTTTTACCCCATTCCCTGTTCGTTTCCCCCACCCATTTATTCGTCGCATCGAAACCAACTTTTGAGCCCAAGCCAGAAATCGGTGACGCAAAATCTAAATAATCAATTGGTGTATTTTCTAAAATCGTCAAATCACGCACAGGGTCCATTCGCGTGGTAATTGCCCAAATCACGTCTTGCCAATCGCGCACGTTAATATCGTCATCGACCACAATTACAAATTTCGTGTACATAAATTGCCGCAAATACGACCACGTTCCGAACATTACACGCTTGGCGTGACCGGCATATTGTTTTTTCATGCTGATAACGGCTATGCGATACGAACAGCCTTCGGGCGGCAAATAAAAATCCACAATTTCGGGGAATTGTTTTTGCAAAATGGGAATGAAAACCTCATTTAAAGCCACGCCTAAAATTGCTGGTTCATCGGGCGGACGACCGGTGTAAGTGCTGTGATAAATCGGATTATTTCGCTCAGTAATCGTTTCAATCGTGAAAACAGGAAATTCGCTAACTTCGTTGTAATAACCTGTGTGATCACCAAAAGGACCTTCAGGAGCCATTTCATTCGGATAAATAAAACCTTCCAAAACGATTTCCGCACTGGCGGGAACTTGTAAATTATTACTCAAACAATTCGTCAATTCGGTTTTGCTGCCGCGCAAAAGTCCTGCGAAGGCAAATTCTGAAAGCGAATCGGGAATTGGCGTTACCGCCGCCAAAATTGTGGCAGGATCGGCACCTAAAACCACTGTCACGGGAAACGGTTCATTCGGGTGCACAGTTTGCCATTCTTTAAAATCCAACGCGCCTCCACGATGAGCGAGCCAACGCATAATCGTTTTATTTTTTCCTAAAACTTGTTGACGATAAACGCCCATATTTTGCCGTTCTTTATTCGGACCTTTCGTAATCACCAACGCCCAAGTAATAAGAGGTGCAATATCGTCAGGCCAGCAATGTTGAATCGGATAACGCCCCAAATCTATTTCGTCACCACGTAATACATTTTCTTGGCACGCGGGATTTTTAATCATTTTTGGAGCCATATTCAATACTTGCTTCAACACAGGAAGTTTGTCCAAGGCGTCGCGGAATCCTTTTGGCGGTTCGGGTTCTTTCAAATACGCGAGCAATTTGCCAATTTCACGCAATTCTGTAATAGAATCTGCGCCCATTCCCATCGCGACGCGGTGGGGTGTGCCAAATAAATTTCCCAGCAACGGCACGTTATAGCCTTTCGGGCGTTCAAAAAGTAAAGCTTGTCCTTGTGCTTTTAGTGTACGGTCACAAATTTCAGTAATTTCTAAATGCGGATCCGCTTGATAAAGTGTACGTTTAAGTTCACCTTGTTTTTCGAGTTGAGCAATAAAGTCTCGTAGGTCGTGATATTTCATAATGTAATTTTAAAAATAATAATGAAAAGATAAACATATTGTAGCGTGGTTTTTTGTTTAAATTGGATTATCCAATCTATGGCTAAAATCAATGCGTGAACGACAAATCCGCTTAATTTTTTGTCCTGATTACTGTTGATGGATCATATTGGCAATTCTGAGGTGGGGGCTAGCAACGCATAAGAAATTCCTTGCGTCACAGGCAAAACCGCCGTGATGATTCCAACGAATAAATCCCTGTGGAAATCAGCACGGCGGTAGGTTTTAAACCAAGTAAAAATTGGGAAGAAGATCAAAAGATGGTGTTAATGTGCTGCACCTATTCTTGTTGCTTCTGGCACTTCAATTAAATTACCTGTTTTGACATCGTAAATGTAACCATAAACAGGAATGTCAGAAGGGACAAGTGGGTGATTTTTAATGCGAGTGATATCTTCAACAACACTTTGTGCCAAATCACTAATGGTCAGCCATGTAATATTTTTTGCTTCATGCGAACCACCTCCTTCACAGCAATCATGCCAACCATTTTCATCAACAGAGGCTGTTTTTAAACTGGTTGCGAGTAAACCACGCATAATTTCATCCGTGAACGTTTCCATTCCACAATTGGTATGATGAATAACAAACCACTCTTTCGTGCCAAGTAATTTATAAGAAATAACCAAAGAACGAATCGCATCATCGCTTGCGCGTCCACCTGCATTACGAATAACATGGGCATCGCCTTCACTTAATCCAGCATATTTTGCAGGGTCTAATCGTGCATCCATACAGGTTAGAATCGCAAATTGCCGCGCAGGCGGCATTACTAAATCGCCTTTATCAAAACCTGCTACATAGCCACGATTAGCAAGTAAAACCTCATTAAGAATTTTTGACATAAAACACCTCATTGTTATTTTAAATTAAAAAAAATTTATAGTTCAAACCTGAGCAATTATTCGACGAATTTTTCGAGTAACTGGCTTTATGTGGAATATTGAACCGATTCCCTTTTAACATTAAATCCCAATACAACCAAGGGAAACCCAATTGTTGTAATTATTTTATTATTTATTTCAATCTTAAAAATCACCTGCAAACGATAAAAAATTGATATAACTGAACGTTCACAAGGTTTATGTCGCTAACTTAGGATGTCTAACGGTGCGTCAATAAATTAGCACAAATTTAGTTCTCTCATTGGTAAAATTGACTCGAAACACAAAATATTACAACAACAAAACAGGCGTTTGTTTATAAATAAAAGCATTCTAAAATAAAATGGCTCATAGATCAGCTTCACTAACGTCAATGAAATATATAGAGTTCTCTTGGATTTTGTCTTGATTACTATTGACGGATACAGTTTGTATAATGAGAATTACCAATATCATGTCATTTTTAATTTCTGGCATAATTACTGCTTTTTAAAGCGTAACAACAATAACGTTACAAATCGTTATTAGTTTATTTTAGGTATAATTGCCAGTATATTTTCTGGTGTTTCAATTTAGTTAAACAAAACATATAGGTTCTCGATATGGCTCAAATGGATGATTATGATGAAGATGAAAAACCATCTAAAAAACCCTTAATTATTTTAATACTTTCTATCGTTCTTTCGTTGTCTGCTGGTTCTGGTGGTATGTTCTTTTTCATGAAGCAACAAGCTGCTCATGCAGCTGAAATAGAGTGTGCGCCACCACCACCGCCTGTAATTACTACGGTTTATATGGAATTAGCAAAACCGTTGATTGTGAATTTCCCACAAGGATCGTCAGTCAAATTGGTTAAAATTACATTAGCCTTTTCTGCTGACGAGGAAGCCGTAATGGATTTATTGAAAAAGAATGAGCCTATGATATTAAGTAACTTACTAATGCTTATCAGCGCACAAAGTCCTGAAGCTCTGAAAACGCATGAAGGAAAAGTTGCTTTACGAAATGCAGTTTTTGATGATGTAGCCGATATGCTTGAAAAAACAGCACCCGGTTCTGAAATCAAAGAAGTCTTTTTCACTTCTCTTATTATGCAATAACATTATGAGTGACTTACTTTCACAAGCGGAAATTGATGCCTTACTAAATGGCATGGATGGTGGTGACGATTTTAGTAGCGATGATGACACTGAAAATTCAAGTGTCTATTCCGAAGAAAACGTCGAAGAACTAGAAGAGCGAGGTGTTGTTAAAGGGTATAATTTAGCGCATCAAGAACGGATTGTTCGTGGTCGAATGCCAACGCTAGAAATGATTAGTGAGCGTTTTGCACGATTATTTCGGGTATCTTTATTTAAATTTCTTCGTCGTTCGGCTGAAATTTATATTTCAGGCATTCAAATTAAAAAGTTTTCTGAATTTACACAGGGTTTACTAGTTCCAACTAGCTTAAATGTTGTTCGTGTCAATCCATTGCGTGGTAAAGCATTGGTTGTTATAGAACCTAGTTTGATTTTTACGACGGTAGATAATTTTTTTGGTGGAAATGGCGCTTTTGAAAATATGCCAGCAGAAGGGAAGGAATTTACATTAGCAGAAATGCGAATTGTCCTTTTAATTGTCGAATTAATTTTCAAAGATCAAAAAGAAGCCTGGAAACCTGTGATGGATTTGGATTTTGAATATTTGAGTTCAGAAATCAATCCGCGTTTTGCTAACATTATTGAACCATCAGAATTAGTTGTTGTGTCAACAATTCACGTTGATTTAGAAGGCGGCGGCGGTGATGTACACATTGCATTACCTTACGCAATGCTTGAGCCAATTCGTGACTTACTTGATGTGGTTAACAACAGTAACGAAGAAGTAGATGAAAATTGGTATGACTCACTTTACCGTGAAGTGATGCGTGTTGAAGTACCTGTAGATAGTTTTTTAATTGAGAAAAACATGTCGATTCGCAATGTTTTACAATTGAAAAAAGGGGATGTCATACCATTTGATATGCCCGATTTCGTAACGTTAAATGCCGCTAGTGTTCCTATTTTTAATGGGAAAGTGGGTATTTCTGACGGGAATTATGCGGTTCAACTTACAGACCGCCTTATTAACTAAAATTGACATTAAGTGAGAAAATCGATGAGCGATGATATAGAAACCGTAGCATTTAAAGAATTTGAAGATTACGATGGTGCACAAGAAGATGGGACTAAAGAAGAGGTTAATTTAGACGTTATTTTAGATGTTCCAGTAGTCATTTCAATGGAAATTGGACGCACCAACATCAGTATTCGTAACCTTTTGCAGTTAAACCAAGGTTCTGTGGTTGAAATGGAGCGTTTTGTTGGCGAAGCATTAGACGTTTTGGTAAATGGAATGTTGATTGCCCACGGTGAGGTTGTCGTTATTAACGATAAATTCGGCATTCGACTAACCGACGTGATTAGTCCGTCAGAACGCGTCAAGCGTTTGGCATAATGCGACAAAATGAAATTATTTCTAGCTCCGATTTTGCCAGCTGGGCCATTGGGTTGCTGGTTGTTTTAGTAATTTTCGCGATTTGCGTTTGGGCAATTAAACAACTTCAATCCGCTACTCAAATTGGCGCCAATCGCTTACAAATTGTGGGCGGTTTGTCACTTGGAATGCGGGAAAAACTGGTGTTAGTTCAGGCGGGTGAAAAGCAGTTAATACTCGGTGTAACACCAAATCGTATTGAAATGTTACACGTGTTGGAAGGTGAAGATTGTTTGAATAAAGTTGTATTTGAACCCACCGAAAATAGCTTCGCTTACAAATTAAAACAAGTCATGAAAGGAAAAGTTGATGCGTAAGCGCAGCGTAATTTTAATTTTACTCACACTTTCAGCCGTATTTTTAAGCGGTGTAGCATGTGCATTGCCCTCAGGTATTGAAGCATTAACTGTCAGTTCTAATCCAAAAGGTGGACAAACCTACAGTGTGACACTACAGATTTTGGCTTTGATGACAATGATGACATTATTGCCAGCGATGTTGCTGACAATGACTTCGTTTACCCGAATTATGATTGTGTTCAGTTTATTACGCCAAGCACTTGGCACCGGGCAAGTGCCAAGTAATCAGGTTTTGCTCGGGCTTTCATTGTTTTTAACGATTTTTATCATGATGCCAGTTTTTGATAAAGTTAACGTTGAAGCCGTGCAACCGTATATGACTGAAAAAATTGATGCAATGCAAGCTGTTGAAAAAGCATCTATTCCCTTTCGCCAATTTATGCTTAAGCAAACACGAGAAAGTGATTTGGAATTATTTGTGCGCATTTCAGGCAAAGCTGAATTAGAAAATGCAAATGCTGAAGAGATTCCATTTTCGCTACTGTTGCCGGCTTATGTGACGAGCGAAATTAAAACAGCATTTCAAATTGGCTTTTTAATTTTCTTACCTTTTTTAATTATTGATTTAGTTGTTGCTAGCGTTCTAATGTCGATGGGTATGATGATGATGTCGCCCATGGTTATCTCACTGCCTTTTAAAATTATGTTGTTTGTTTTAGCAGATGGTTGGTCGCTGATTATGGAAATGCTCGCGGCAAGTTTTTTTGTTGGCACTTAACGGAGCCTCAAACGCATGACACCCGAAATTATTTATACCGTCGGTCAAGACGCGATGATAATGGCTGTAAAACTAACTGTTCCGCTACTTTTACCTACGCTCGTCGTCGGGTTAATCATCGCTATGTTTCAAGCAGCAACACAAATTAATGAAGCTACACTCACATTTGTGCCAAAAGTAATCGTGATAGCAGGTGTTTTACTGCTGGCTGGACACGCAATGCTGCAGATGTTTCTCGATTATTTTAAAGATTTAATTCGAGACATTCCCACTTTAATCGGTTGATTCAGATGAACTTCACCGAAGTACAATTGCTCAACTCGATGGCAATGTTTGTATTTCCATTGATGCGAATTAGCACGATGTTCGTGTCGATGCCCGTGTTCAGTACACATACTATTCCCGCTCAAATCCGTGTGATTCTTTCTGGCGCACTTGCATTCATAGTCATGCCTTTATTGCCACAGTTACCACAAGTCGAAATAATGAGTTACGAAGGCATTATGATTGGCATTCAGCAAGTCGCCATTGGTTTAACGACGGGATTTATTTTACAAATGGTTTTTGCGGCTGTGATTTTCGCTGGACAAGGTATCGCGTACGGTATGGGATTAGGTTTTGCGTCAATGGTCGATCCGCAAAATGGGCAGCAAGTTCCTGTTGTGGCTCAAATTTACATGATGCTCACGACGTTATTATTTTTAAGTTTGGATGGGCATTTGCTGTTGATTAAATTATTGATTGATAGCTTTACCTCTTTGCCAATAGGTCAGATTTTTGACTTAAATGACGTGTGGGCAATTATTACATGGGGTGGACGAATTTTTTCAGATGGTTTGTTGCTGTCTATGCCCGTGATTATTAGCTTATTATTGGTGAACGTGGTGTTTGGTGTCGCATCGAAATCGGCACCACAATTACAAATTTTTTCCGTTGGTTTCCCGATTACGTTGATGTTAGGTATTTTACTTATGTGGATAACAATTCCTGATTTTTTGGAATTATTACCTGATATTTTCGATGGTGGTTACACTCTAATCAAACAATTACTGCGACTGGCTTAAGAAAATGGCTGAAGATTCCGGGCAAGAAAAAAACGAAGAACCCACCCAGAAACGCTTAGACGAGGCAAAAAAGAAAGGTCAAATTGCTCGCTCACGCGAACTCAATACATTTATCATGCTGATTGTCAGTGCGTGGTTGTTGATGTCACAAGGCGGACGTGTCGGTTCTGGATTGATTAGTATGATGCAAAGTAATTTCCATATTTCACGTGAAGTTATTTTTGAGCCGCAAGCGACTATTGTCTTTTTCAAACAAGCCATGCACGATGGTTTATTCCTTGTTGCACCATTGTTAGTAATTTTAACGATTGCCGCAATTGTTGCCCCCATTTCTTTAGGCGGTTGGATTTTTAGTATGGACGCAATATCACCTAAATTCGATAAGCTAGATCCGATTAAAGGCTTGCCTAAATTATTCTCCGTCAACGGCTTTGTCGAAATGCTCAAAGCGTTATTCAAAATAACGCTTGTGGGTCTAGTTGGCTGGTTTTTATTTAATTCAATTTTTGCTGAATTATTAGGTTTAAGTTCTGAGCCGATGGAACAGGGGATTATTCACGCATTAAAACTTATTGCACACAGTTTTTTAATTTTAAGTGGTGCATTGATTTTAATTGCCGCGATTGATGTGCCGTATCAATTAAGCAAACACAGCAAGGACTTAAAAATGTCGATGCAAGAAATCAAAGATGAACATAAAGAAGCTGAAGGTAGTCCTGAAATCAAAGGGCGAATTCGTCGTACCCAAATGGAAATGGCACAAAACCGCATGATGAAAGAAGTCCCAAATGCGGATGTCATTATCACCAACCCCAGCCATTACGCGATTGCATTGAAATATGACGAGGCGTCTGGTTCTGCACCGATTATGGTGGCAAAAGGCGTGGATTTAATCGCTGCTCATATTCGTAATTTAGCCATTGAAGCGAATGTTCCGCTGGTTGCTGCACCGCCACTAGCACGTGCGTTGTATTATTCCACCGAAATAGATAACGAGATTCCACAAGGCTTATATTCAGCAGTGGCGCAAGTTTTGGCGTACATTTTTCAGCTTAAAGAAGCCGTTAAAACACACGGCACGAAACCTGCTGTACCCAAAGATATTAAAGTGCCACCCGAATTTAAACAGGAATAATGTGTCATGGATCTAACTAAAATTAAAAGCGTTTTGACGATGCTGGGCAAAGCCGAACTTGGTGCGCCGTTTGTCATCATAATGATTCTATCGATGATTATGTTGCCTTTGCCTGCATTTTTACTCGATATTTTCTTCACGTTTAACATCGCTTTTTCACTGATTATTTTATTAGTCGTTGTTTACACGCTCAAACCACTCGATTTTGCGTCATTTCCAACCGTCATTTTATTGGCAACTTTATTGCGATTAGCGTTAAACGTCGCATCAACTCGAGTTGTTTTATTGAATGGTCACACCGGCCCAGATGCCGCAGGAAAAGTGATTGAGGCCTTTGGCGAATTCGTTATTGGTGGCAACTTCGCGGTCGGTTTAGTTGTGTTCACGATTTTGATTATCATCAATTTCATGGTGGTAACAAAAGGCGCAGGGCGTGTGGCGGAAGTTGGCGCACGTTTCACTTTAGACGCAATGCCTGGTAAGCAAATGGCGGTCGACGCGGATTTAAACGCAGGTTTAATCACGCAAGATGAAGCGAGAATACGTCGTGCCGAAGTTGCAATGGAAGCTGATTTTTATGGTTCGATGGATGGTGCGAGTAAATTCGTTAGGGGCGATGCGATTGCGGGGATTATCATTTTATTTGTCAACATGATTGGTGGTTTAGTCATTGGGATGTTGCAACACGATTTGAGTTTTGCCGATGCGGGCGAGCGTTATGTTTTGCTAACCATCGGTGATGGTTTGGTGGCACAAATTCCGTCATTGTTACTTTCAACAGCTTCGGCGTTGGTTGTCACAAAAGTAGGCGCAACCAGTCAAAATATTGGTCAACAAGTTAGTCAACAATTATTTGAAAATCCTAAAGCCTTAATGATTACGGGCGGTGTAATTGGGGCATTGGGATTGATTCCTGGCATGCCAAATTTTGTATTTTTATTGCTATCGACAGTGTTAGGCGGTTCAGGATGGATGATTGATAAAAAACGTAAAAAATTGGCTATTGATGCATTATCGGTTAAAAAATCCGAAGTTTCCGCCCCAATAGAGCATCGTGATTTGAGCTGGGAAGATGTCATGCCCGTCGATATTATTGGTCTGGAAGTTGGCTATCGTTTGATTCCACTCGTTGATAAAAATCAAGGTGGTCAATTGATGGTACGTATTAAAGGCGTGCGTAAAAAAATGTCGCAAGAGTTGGGTTTCTTAATTCCGACTGTTCATATTCGAGATAACTTAGATTTAAGTCCGACAGCGTATCGTATTTCTTTAATGGGGGTAACGGTTGGTGAGGCAGAGATTATTCCCGAAATGGAAATGGCAATTAATCCTGGTCGTGTATTTGGTGAGTTAGTGGGTAAACCATGTCGAGATCCAGCCTTTGGTTTGGAAGCATTTTGGATTGAGTCGAACCAAAAAGATTACGCACAAACAATGGGCTATACCGTTGTAGATGCAGGAACTGTTGTCGCGACACATTTAAGTCATGTATTGCAATCACACGCGCACGAATTATTGGGTTACGAAGAAACGCAACGAATGCTCGATAATTTGGCAAAGACTGCTCCAAAGTTAGTAGAAGATTTAGTGCCAAAAACGTTGTCATTGGGTGTCGTAGCGAAAGTGTTGCAAAACTTACTCATCGAACAAGTTCCCATTCGTGATATGCGTACCATTGCCGAAACTTTGGCGGAATATGGCATAAAAAGTCAAGATACTGACATTTTAACCTCTGCAGTGCGTACCGCTTTGGGACGTTTAATTATCCATGAAATTGCAGGAACAGTAGATGAACTCTCTGTTATTACGTTAGATAGCGAGTTGGAACAGATATTGCAAAAGTCTTTACAAACGGCGAGTGAAAGCGGTACAGGCGTTGAACCAGGTCTTGCAGATCAAATGCATGATTCATTGCAAGAACAAACAGAACAAATGGAAATGGACGGACAATTGCCCATTTTGATTGTTTCTTCTTACATTAGACCTTGGTTAGCCCGATTTGTTCGCCATTCGATTCCCAATCTACACGTTTTAGCCTATAACGAAATTCCTGCCGATAAGCAGGTAAAAGTAATTGCAAATGTTGGACAACGTGTGTAACTAGACTTTAAAGAAACTGAGGACTGTTGATGAAAATTAAACGCTATTTTGCTGAAAATATACGACAAGCAATGCAACTGGTTCGTGATGAATTAGGCGCTGATGCTGTGATTATGTCGAATCGAAACGTTGAAGGTGGTGTTGAGATTGTTGCCGCGCGTGATTTTGATGAACAAGTTATTCGGGCAAATGCAACAACGCAAGGACGTGAAGTTGAATCCGACTTTTTCAAACAATCAAAACCGGAAAGACATTCTAAAAGTGTCGATTTGCCAGACTTTCAAGCAGAAAGAAAAAATTTACACGTCATTAGCAGCCCTCGTAAAAAAGAAGAGCCTGTTTTTAGTTCGAGTAGTGCGAAACGTGGTATTGATCAATATACCGGTTATGCGGAAAAAGTTCAGTTGCGCGGAAATCCAGATGCAGTGAAACACAGTTTTACGACTGAGGCGGCACCAAAACGTGCCCCGTCTACTCCACCATCAGTAATGATTAAAGTTCCACAAAAATCGGCAGCGAAACCACAGCCACAATACAGTCAACAAATGCCGCAACGCGAATCAATGTATCGTGAGGATTATCATCGCGAACCACCAGAACCACGTTATCAACAACCAATATACCGTGAACCACAGCGTGAAACTGCACCGCAACGTGCCGCAATTATGCCGAAAATTCGTGACACGCATACTGAAGTGAATAACGAGGCACACGAGTTACGTCAAAATTTTAGTACTCCTACTTATACAGATGAGTTTGATGAATTTTTAAATGAGGCAGCGCAAGAAACTTACGTTGAGCCAACGTATAAATTAACACAAGCCGAGTCGGCGGCTGTTGCGATAGCCGAAATTCCTAAGCCTGTTGTGGTTGAAGAAGAAAGTGTGTCAGAAAAATTGTTGTTGCAGGTGACAAAAGATTTGAAGTCGTTACGCAACACAATGGACAGTAAATTCTCGAGCATCAATTTCGCGAATCATTCCCAAAATCCAAATACAACACCTGTTCGTAGTGAATTATTGCAAAAATTGGCACGAATGAGTGTTTCAAAAAAATTAAGTATCAAAGTTGCGAACCGTTTTGTGAATCACACTAATTTTGATTTTGTCTTCACTCAAGCACAAGAATTATTGGCAAAAGTATTACCAATTACTACAGATAATTTACTTGAAACAGGGGGTATTGTGGCATTAGTTGGACCCACTGGTGTGGGTAAAACAACAAGTGTTGCCAAAATTGCCGCGCAATTCACGCTCAAACATGGGGCAAATCAAGTCGCGTTAATCACGACAGATAATTACCGAATTGCGGCACATGAACAGTTAAATACTTATGGAAGAATTCTAGGAATTCCAGTACGAATTGCATCGAGTTCAGCAGAATTGCGACAGCTAATTTTAAGTTTTTCAGATAAAAAACTCATTTTGATTGATACCGCTGGTATGAGCCAACGTGATATGAAATTAATTGAGCAAATCAGTACGCTTAAAGATAATAACTTAGCAATTAAATCTTATCTTGTAATGTCTGCTGCGACTGAGTACAAAGCAATGAACGAGATTATTGATGCGTTTCATATTTTCAAACCGCAAGCTGTCATTCTGACAAAACTGGATGAGGCCGCAACAATTGGTTCGGCGTTATCGTCGTTAATTGAGCATAATTTACCATTATCTTTTGTGACTAACGGTCAGCAAGTTCCTGAAGATATGTGTCATCCAGATGCAAGAGACTTAGTCAGTCAATGCGTAATGGAATTAGATAATGAATCTGATGATTACGAAGAAAATAATGAAGCGTGGGTGGCTCAAGGTTATGCTTAAACAACAGGATCAGGCCGATGGCATTCGTCGCATGAGTAAAAGTAAACCTGTGCGTGTTATTGCTGTGGCGAGCGGAAAAGGTGGTGTCGGTAAAACTAATGTTTCTGTGAATGTTGGGATTTCATTGGTGCAAATGGGACAGCGTGTTGTTTTAATGGACGCAGATATGGGATTAGCAAATGTTGATATTTTACTTGGTGTTTATCCGAAATATAATTTGTCACACGTTTTAGCGGGGGAAAAAACCTTAGATGAAATTATGGTGACAGCTCCGTCAGGTTTAAAACTGATTCCTGGTGCATCCGGCATTCAAAAAATGACTGAGCTTTCGACTATCGAACAAGCCGCTGTTATTCGTGCTTTCAGTGAAATTGACCAGCAAATTGATGTATTAATTGTCGATACGGCGGCAGGAATTTCAGCCAGTGTTGTCAATTTTTCACGGGCGTGCCAAGAAATTATTATTGTTATTTGTGACGAACCAACCTCATTGACAGATGCGTATGCCTTTATTAAATTGTTAAATCGAGATTACGCTTGCAACAACTTTCATATTATTGCGAATATGGTGCAAACGGTTCAGCAGGGTAGGGCGTTATTTCAAAAACTGAATAAAGTAACTGACAATTATTTGGATGTCACGTTGCAATTTGCAGGCGCAATTCCTTATGATGAATATTTGCGCGAATCTGTAAAAAAACAAACGCCTGTTGTGATTGGCTTTCCACGCAGTAAGTCCGCGCAGGCGATGAAATCGATTGCCACAAAGATTGGGAATTGGCCATTAAAAACTCAAGCAGGTGGATATATTGAATTTTTCATTGAGCGAATGGTGAAATATTCTCAGAAGGATATTGCATGAATTCTGTCTTTCTTAATTTTAAACAGGGGGTTGCATGAGTGCAGCTGCAATGTACAATTTTGTTCAAGTCGGTGGCATCAACGCGCAAATCATGCAGCATGCGTCGCTGGTTAAACGTATCGCCTACCATTTATTGAGTAAATTGCCTGATTCAGTTCAAGTAGATGATTTAATTCAAGCGGGGATGCTGGGTTTGTTGGAGTCTATAAAAAACTACGATTCCAGCAAAGGCGCGAGTTTTGATACTTATGCTGGAATTCGGATTCGTGGTTCAATGCTCGATGAAGTTCGCCGTTGCGATTGGGTTCCTCGTTCAGTTTATAAAAAATCGAGATTTATTAGTGATGCCATTCGCATCATCGAAAATCAAACAGGAACGGCAGCGAAAGACTGTGATGTTGCCGAATATCTTGGTATTAGTTTAGATGAATACAACCATATTTTACAAGATTCAAGTAATTGCCGTATTTTCAGTGTTGAAGAATTAGCGCAAACTGGTGATAATTACCTAGAAGAGGCTTCTGGCATTTCTGAAGCGCCATTAGAAAGTATAACTCGTGACGGTTTTCAGCAGGCGTTAAGTATGGCAATTGGTAGTTTGCCAGAACGTGAGAAATTGATTATTTCGCTGTATTACAACGAAGAATTGAATCTCCGTGAAATTGGGCAAATCTTAAATCTTACAGAATCACGGGTTAGTCAAATCAGTTCTCAAGCTGTGATAAGACTACGCTCACGATTAAGTGATTGGCTATAAGCCAAGACTGAATCGTGGTTACAGGGAAAACCAATGCTGAATTATCGTGAATGATATTAAAGGCGGGGATGTTATCTTATGGGGTTAGCATAACCGCCTTTTGTTATTTTACAAAGACGGCACGGTGGGTATAACTTTATTAAAATTACTATTTAGATACGATAAAAATTCTCAAAAAATGTTACCGTAAATGAAAATCGGAGTTTAATCATGTTAGAAATTCAAGCCGTTACCCCCTCTTATCGTGTTTTTAAGGTAAAAAAAATACACCAAGATGAATACCGTACGCCTAACAAATCCCCTCGAAATAATTTAAAATCAGAAGAGAAAGAAGATGAGCGGAATGAATCAACTCCTAGATTACACATCGATGAACTTGTCTGAAGACTTGTTATTAATAGGGCTTATCTTTATCGCACTTATTTTTGTTGCAATACTTTTTGCAGTATTTTTATTAAGCCGTTTAGTTTTAAAATTGAAGCGCGAATGTGCGAATTTGACAATAATTGTGAACGACAATAAGAATGATATTTATGGATTATGTTCATCAGCATTGACGGTAAACGAAAAAACCGCGACTTCATATGAACAATTGCATAATTTAAAGCAACTTTTGGCGAGTGTCGTTGAAAAAATGACTGAATTACAGCAGGGGAATTTTGAAAATAATCCATATAACTTGGATATTCGTAAAGTTCGTGGTGGCGCAAACGTCGAAGAATTGATGAAGCAATCTAATTTAAGTTATGACGAAGCGGCATTATTAGTTCGTCTACATGGCAACAAAGCCTGATTTAAAAATTTCGAAATTTAAGAGAAAAATTGTGAATGAAGAAAACAAAAGTGGTTTAAATTACAAAGATGCGGGCGTAGACATTGCGGCGGGAAATGCACTGGTCGAACGTATCAAGCCAATTGCCGCAAGAACCCGTATTCCAGGTGTAATGGCGGGATTAGGTGGCTTTGGTTCATTATTTGAATTGCCACTTGACCGTTATAAAAATCCTGTTTTAGTTTCAGGCACAGACGGAGTTGGTACAAAATTGAGATTAGCGATTGATTCGGGTATTCACAACACGGTCGGCATCGATTTAGTTGCTATGTGTGTCAACGATATTATTGTACAAGGAGCAGAACCTCTGTTCTTTTTAGATTATTTTGCAACGGGAAAATTAGATGTAAATACCGCTGCTGCGGTCATTGAAGGAATTGGCAAGGGTTGTGAATTGGCGGGTGCAGCATTAGTGGGTGGTGAAACCGCTGAAATGCCAAATATGTACGCTGACGGTGACTATGATTTAGCGGGTTTTTGTGTGGGCATCGTTGAAAAATCTGAAATGCTTGACGGTAGCAAAGTCAGTGTGGGTGATAAATTGATTGGTTTGGCTTCTTCGGGCGCACATTCCAATGGTTATTCGTTGATTCGTAAAATTATCGAACGTAATCAGGTGTCATTAGACGAACCATTTGATAGCAAAACGCTGGGCGAAACATTACTTGCACCGACGAGAATTTACGTTAAATCGTTATTGTCATTAATTAAGAAAGTTCCTGTCCATGCTTTGGCACATATTACAGGTGGTGGTTTGACTGAAAATCTACCACGTGTGATTCCCGATAATTTGAACGCGCAAATTGATTTGAAAGCGTGGCAGTTTCCCGCCATTTTTGATTGGTTGCAAAGCAACGGCAATGTGTCACAGGCGGATATGTTAATTACGTTTAATTGTGGCGTTGGAATGGTAATTTGTGTTGCGGCAGAAGATGAAACTGCGACGTTAAACTTGCTTGCAGAATTAGGTGAAACCGCGTTTGTGATGGGTGAAATTGTCACAGGTGAAGGTAAAGCAGAAGTGCGCTACAACTAAAAAATTGTAAAAAGGGCAGATTCAAAATCTGCCCTTTTTACGTTTAAGCTTCTTCGACAATTGGGTCGCCGACTGTCCACAATCTTTCCAGCTGATAAAAATCTCGGGTTTGTTGTGTCATCGCGTGAACAATCACATCACCTAAATCGAGTAAGACCCAATCTGAAGTCATATCGCCTTCCATCCCAAGTGGCATTACGCCATTCGCTTTGACTGTCATTTCAACGTAATCACATAAAGCTTTTAAATGTCGGTTTGATGTACCTGTGACAACAATCATGTAATCGGTAAAACTGGTTTTACCACGCACGTCTAAAACTGTCATGTTAATAGCTTTGCGTTCGTTTAATTCGCCTTCAACTAAGGCTAAAAGTGCTTCTGTTTGCATTGTGTTCCTAAAAATAAAGCTGATGTTGATAAATATAATCGATGACCGCGTCGGGTAATAAAAAGCACGGATTTTTTCGTGTTGTAATCATACCGCGAATTGCCGTCGCAGAAATTTCTAATTGCGTGATTTGTTGAAAAAATAAAAGTCCCGCAACTTCTTGTTTTAAAATTTTTTTGTCATTTGTTAAGTGAGTTTTGAAAAATTCGTTTAGGGGATTTAACGTCGCATTCGGGCGAGTAATCACCACAACATGCGCCAAATCAAACAATTCTTTCCAACGAAACCACGTCGTAAAGTCATTAAATGCATCACTTCCGATAAATAAAAGTAGTGGCACTTTCCGATAATTGGAGCGCAATGCAGTCAATGTATCGAACGTGTATGAACCGCCAGCGCGTTGTAATTCTTGAGTGTCAACAATGAAATCGGTTTGATTTTTCACGGCGAGTTGCAGCATTTCTAATCGTTGCGTGGCGGTTGCTGTTGGCGAATCGCGGTGAACAGGTTGGGCGCACGGAATGAGTCGAACGTGGTCGAGTTCAAATAATTCCTTCAGTTCCAACGCCGAGCGTAAATGTCCGTAATGAATTGGATCGAATGTACCGCCAAGTATGCCAATCATTTACGTTCGAATATGTCCGTCGCCTAATACGATATATTTTAGCGACGTTAACCCTTTCAAACCAACGGGACCTCTCGCGTGTAATTTGTCAGTGCTAATTCCAATTTCTGCGCCCAAACCGTATTCAAAACCATCAGCAAAGCGGGTTGACGCATTCACCATCACCGAACTGGAATCGATTTCGCGCAAAAACCGTCGCGCCAACGTGTAATCTTCCGTGACAATGGATTCGGTGTGTTGCGAGCTGTATTGATGAATGTGATTCATAGCTTCATCGATGCCGCTGACGATTTTTATCGACAAAATCGGCGCAAGATATTCGGTTTGCCAATCTTCTTCGGTGGCACGAATACAGTTTTTTAGTAATGAACAGGTTTTCGCACAACCGCGTAATTCCACGCCTTTCGAGTAAAATTGTTCGGCGAGCAACGGCAAAATTTGCGCTGCGATATTTTCAGCAATTAACAGCGTTTCCATCGCGTTGCACACGCCGTAACGGTGGGTTTTAGAATTCACCGCCACGCGAATCGCTTTGTTGAAATCGGCTTTGTCGTCGATGTAAACATGGCAAATCCCGTCCAAATGTTTGATGACGGGAATCGTCGCTTCTTTGCTGATGCGCTCAATCAAACTTTTGCCGCCGCGTGGCACAATCACATCGACAAATTCGTTCATCGTAATCAATTCGCCCACCGCCGTGCGGTCGGTGGTTTCGACAATTTGCACCGCCGTCGGTGGCAATTCGGCTTCAATCAAACCTTGCGTGACACACGCCGCAATAGCCCGATTAGAATGAATTGCCTCCGAACCACCGCGTAAAATACAGGCATTACCCGATTTCAAGCACAACGCCGCCGCGTCAATCGTCACATTCGGGCGTGATTCGTAAATAATCCCAATTACGCCCAACGGCACGCGCATTTGTCCGACTTGAATGCCGCTCGGACGATAACTTAAATCGGTGATTTCACCAATCGGGTCGGGCAACGAAGCAACTTGAATTAGCCCGTCAATCATGGCTTGAATGCCTTTTGGCGAGAGCGTCAATCTGTCCAACGCCGCGTCGTCCAAACTATTTTCTTTGCCCGCGACCAAATCTTTTTGGTTTTCGGTCATCAAATCAGCTTTGCTTTCTTGGAGCGCGTTCGCAATCGCAATCAACGCACGGTTTTTTAAATTTGTGTCGACGTGACTTAGGATTCGTGCCGCCGTTTTGGCTTGTTGTCCTAACGTTTGCATATAGTTTTGAATGTTCATTTTGTTAATTCCTGTTCCAACAAATTGGTAAAAGGTTGATGATTCTTCCACCGGTAAGTATGAAAATCGCGTCTGTCAGTAGATAAAATGCGTCCGTGCCCCAATTCTTCCGCTAATAACACCAGCGAAGCATCCGCCAAATCCATTGGTAAATCGGCGTATTGGGTCATGAATTTTGCTATGCGTGGCAAATGCGATTCGCTGATGGTAAATAAACTGAATAAACCCGCCCGTTGCCCATTTAAAAAAGAAACAGATTTAAGTGGATGACAGCGTTTTTGCAATAAATAACAAACTTCCGTTACAACAGGCAACGTGGTGATTAAGGGTTCGTTAATCGTCAGTGCATAAGCGCGAACTTTTTGATGATGCGTATCTCGTGGATTAAATAACGCCACCCAAAAACCCGTATCAGCAATAATCATTCATTGCCCCACAAATGCTCTTTATAATTTTCTGATAAATTTTCATCACCACCTTCCATGCAACCTAAAAGCCCAACGCTTTCTACAATCGCCAAAATTCTCTCCCCTTCAGTTTGTTGAGTTGCTTGATTTTCTAAAAAACGTTTAGCTTGCCGATGTGCGGATTTGGCTTTTAAAAATTCAATAAAATCAAAAACCTCTTGTTGCTCTTGTTCTGGCAACGTAAAAAGCTCGGCGGTGATTTCTTGGGCGGATAAATTCATTTTATTAATTCCTGCTCTAGCAAATTGGTAAAAGTTTAGCAATTATTCCAGCGATAAGTATTGGAGCATTATAATTTATCGTGGGATTGAAAGATAAATAATCACAAGCATTGAAATTATTCTTAAAACTTATGGTTTTAGGTGTAGTATTCATGTGTAATATTCTTTACAAAAAAACAAACACTTAATTTATCTTGGGACAATTTTATGGCTGTAGAAAAAGTAGAAGCAAATATTTCTGTTCAGTTTTCTTATGTGAATGGACTAACAACAAGTTTCAGTGGAATCATTGAAAATTTATCCACATTAGAATGGAATTCGCCACTTTATGACGATACAAAACCTTCGTACGACTTGAGTTTCAAAGCGGCAAAAACATCTGATACGCCAGCAGGAGTAAAGTGGACCCCATTGTCCAGACAAATAATGTCTTAATTTAAGATAGAGTCTGTTTACACTCCAGCTGAATGGCGCTGTCCCATTTTTTTAAACCAGAACTGATGTTTCTGTTGTTGCGTATTTAT
>BJHG01000006.1 GCA_014191975.1 Methylococcaceae bacterium
ATTTTTACTTCGATGTGCTTTTCATAACTGATCATTTGATAATTTGCCATGAGAAAAATTTAGGGGCTTATTATCTCATTTCAACTCATTAAATCGGGATATTATTTTTGACTGTATCCTAAGCTTTTTGTGATCCTGTAAAAATCTTCCGCTTGCTTTCACTCATTTGCCACTTCTCTTTTTTCGACAGAGTATAGCTTAAACTATTGTCCGGATTTCAGGGTCCACTATACAAATCAGTCTAAATTCGTCTTAAAGTTGCTGGAAATGTTTAAAAATGAAACGCTGTTTTAACCACAAGTTAACACATTAAAATTTCATAACCAGAAAATTTCCGAACATTCAAAACACCATTATCCAACAGTAAATACTGTCCTTTAATACCACATAAAACGCCTGAAATTTGTGGTGTTTTATCAAAGTTTAACGCGGTAACTTTCAAAGGTGCGATGTCAATTGGGTAATTAAAATCGACCACTGCTGCATCGGATAAAAATTCAATTCCACCTTGATTTTGTTGTACTAAATCGTCCAATTCTTTCGTACATTGTGCTAGTAATTTATCACGTTCAGCACACAAGTCTAGCAGTTCGATTTGATGCTTCAACATTCGCTGCCATTGGGTTTTATCTGCTGTATGCTTGGCGAGCAGCGTTTCGATTAACCCTGATAAACGTCGTGTTGCAACTTTAAAAATAGGCAATGCTTGAATTGCACCTTGATCAATCCAGCGCGTAGGAATTTGCGTTTGGCGCGTGATGCCGACTTTCAAACCACTTGTATTTGACAAATAAACGATATGTGGTTTAAAGCAAAACGTTTCTGCCCATTTAGCATCTCGACAGGTGCCAAGGGCGTGATGACAGGTTTCGGGTTTCATCATACACATATCACATTGTGCTAGCCGTGAAAAACAGGGATAGCAATAACCTTGATTAAAACTTTTTCGCATTGGCATATTGCAATGCAGGCAATATAAATTTCCTGTGTAGTGCAAACTTATATTTTGTCCGAGCAACTGATTCAGCGGGACACGCTGATGATTCAAAACTAATTCATAACGGATCGTTGCATCGTGAAACGCTGTCATTTTTTCTAATCGACCTTGCATTTGTTTCCTCGCTAAAAAAGCCTAACATAAGTCTGGTATAATGCACGAATTCCCGAACTTTAACCCTAAAAAAGAGAATTTTATGTCATTAAAACAAGTGCCCGCCGGCAAAAATTTACCTCACGAAATTAACGTCATTATTGAAATTCCTGCGTACAGTGATCCCGTAAAATATGAAGTGGATAAAAACACAGGGATTTTAACCGTTGACCGTTTCATGGGAACGGCGATGCAATACCCAACCAATTACGGTTATGTGCCACAAACACTTTCAGACGATGGCGATCCTGTTGATGTTTTGGTGATTACTCCAGCGCCATTATTGAGTGGCTGTGTGGTGAGATGTCGTCCGATTGGTGTGTTAAAAATGACAGATGAAGCGGGTGAAGATGCAAAAATTTTAGCGGTTCCCGTTGAAAAACTAACACCATGCTATAAAAAAGTAATCACTTACGAAGATATTTCAGAAGATAAATTGGCAAAAATATCACATTTCTTTCAACATTATAAAGATTTAGAAGTCGGAAAATGGGTGGAAATTGAGGGCTGGTTTGGTATCGAAGACGCTCACAAAGAAATTATAGATAGCATTAATCGTTACAACGCAGAATAAAAATAAAAGATTAAAATTTGAAAAGCTCAATTCATTTGAGCTTTTTAAGATTAGTTCAAATCCAATCTGGTCTTTCACGTTTTTTCCACGAAAAAATTCGCGTTTTTTCACATTGATAATAATTTCGATATGACGTTATTGAATCACCTGAAACTTTGTATTTATCTGGCATAGCAGGCGTGGGTTCAATAAAATTTTTTGACGAAATTCCATTTGGTAAATTCTGTAACGGATTTAGTAATCGACTGGTTGCATGAATTCTCTCATAACGAAACGTATATTCATCCAACAAACAACGAAATAATTGCCATAAAAAAGTGTAATGTTCATCGCTTTGGCGCGTCCAAATTGCTGACGGATGTTGAATGTGTGTTGTTTCGTACAAAATCGCATCACGCTCATCAGGCAATTCCCAACGTTTTACTTTTCGCACCGAATCTGAAATTATCAAAGCTTCCGTACCATCTAAAACCCGATGCGCGGTCGAAAGTAATTGCGCGTATTCCAAAATCATTTTGACAACGTGTTTATCGACATGCTGTTGAGCGCAAATTTCGGGCTCAGAATGCAGGTAAAAAATATTCAACTCAAAGCCCGCTTAATTCCAATAAATACGCGCCGTAAGCAGTTTTTGATAATCCAGTCGCGCGAATTTTTAAATCTTCTGCTGTCAACCAACCATTGTTAAAAGCAATTTCTTCTAAGCACGCGATTTTCAAACCTTGACGATGTTCAATCGTTTGCACAAATTGCCCCGCATCGAGCAAACTGTCATGGGTTCCCGTATCAAGCCACGCAAATCCACGTCCAAAAATTTCAACATTCAACGCACCTTCATTCAAATATGTTTGATTTACTTCCGTAATTTCAAGTTCGCCACGCGCTGACGGTTTGATATTTTTTGCAATTTTAACCACACGATTATCGTAAAAATATAAACCTGTGACAGCATAATTCGATTTAGGTTGTGCGGGTTTTTCTTCGATTGAAATCGCTTTGAAATCAGCATCAAATTCAACTACGCCAAATCGTTCCGCTTCTTTGACTTGATAACCAAAAACCGTCGCGCCACTTTCACGTTCTAAGGCTTGTTTTAAACTTGCTGAAAAACCTTGCCCGAAAAAGATATTGTCACCCAAAACTAAACAAGTGTTGCTGTCGCCGATGAATTCTTCACCAATCAAAAACGCTTGTGCTAAACCATCAGGTTTAGGTTGTACGGCGTATTCGATTCGGATACCAAAATCTGAACCATCACCAAGTAAATTTTTGAAATTTGGTGCATCTTCGGGCGTGGTGATAATTAAAACATCTTGAATACCCGCCAACATCAACACCGACAACGGATAATAAATCATCGGTTTGTCGTACACAGGCAAAAGCTGTTTTGAAACAGCTTTCGTAATCGGGTGCAAACGTGTTCCCGCGCCCCCCGCTAAAATAATGCCTTTCCAATTCATGTTATTTTCTCTGTTAGTTTTTTGTTTATCGTATGAACAATTCTTCGCCAAACATATCCATTAAAAAATGACGATATTTTTCAGCTTTTGCGGTTTGCAGATGTTCCAACGGATTAAAATTATCTGTCAAAATCACACCATCTTTATCATCAATCGGAAACAAACGGTTTTGTAACCATGCTTGCTGTTCAATTTTTAAACGTTCGTTGTGAATATCAAATGGTTGCGACGAAGCTAAAAAAATAAAATCGTTGAAATCTTTATTTGGTTCGGAAATAAACGTTGTTTGCTGCGAAAAAACTTGCGCTAATGTTTTACTGACTGTGTTTAATGCGCTTTGTTTGCCATTTGCAAACGCGACAAAATTCACCGCTAAAATGCCTTGTTCTGTTAGCAAACCTTGTAATTGGTTCAACGTTTCAACCGTCAACAAATGTGCAGGTTCAGAACCGCCTGTAAAACAATCATGAATAATTAAATCGTACTTTCCCGTTAATCGGCGAATTTCATAACGCGCATCACCGACAAGTGCTTTGCCCGTTGGTTTAAAACCAAAGTAATCAACGGCAGCTTTTGCCACAGCAGGGTCAATTTCTAACGTATCAACAATAATTCCATAGCGGTCATTTAGCACTTTTGCCATGTGTCCCGCGCCTAAACCAACAATCAACGCTCTTTTCATTTCTGGACGCAACGCGGGAATTAAACCGACAATATCTTGATAACTTAATTGGCTTTCGCCAGTTTTTAAACTTGATGCGCCGATTGCAGAACCGTCTGACGTTAATAATCGCAAATCACGTCCTGCAACATCAATCACACGAACCCAACCGTATAAACTTTCTTGTTCAAAAAGAACGTTGAATTTGTCGTTTTGGCGGATTTGTCCTGCTTTCACAACGCTTGGCAAAAAGGCTAATCCCACAGCAACTAAAATCACGCTGGGTAATAATGATGCGACGGAATGTAATTGTCTGCGTTCGATTAAACCAATTGCAATGGCTAAAACAAAAAGTATCAAACTTGTGGTAATTAAAATTTCGCGTGAACCGAATAATGGGAATAAAAATAAACCTAAAATCAATGTTCCGAAAACGCTGCCTAACGTACTAACGGCGTAAATTGTGCCAGAAGAATTGCCTACGCTATCGAGTTGCG
Source organism: Methylococcaceae bacterium (assembly GCA_014191975.1). GTDB lineage: Bacteria > Pseudomonadota > Gammaproteobacteria > Methylococcales > Methylomonadaceae > UBA10906. The sequence goes on from BJHG01000006.1 coordinate 4,343, forward strand.
ACGTTGATAATTTAATCGCAAATGGGCTAACCATTCCCAGCATCATCAAACTGGGCAAAAATAAAATTAACGCGCTAACAAATGCGCCACCGCGTAATCCGAGCGAATCGGTTGCAAGTAAAACAGGGCGCGTTAGCCAAGGAATCATTAAGGTTAAAAATGCCGCTAATGCAATAATCAACGACAAACCTGTGCGTTTTGCTGAATCTGACCAACGTCCACCAATAAAATAACCGAGCGTTAAAGCAACCATCGTGACGGAAATTAACGATGACCAAACGTACAAACTTGTACCGTAAAATGGTGCGATTAAACGTGTGCCTAAAAGTTCGATAACCATTACTGACGCGCCACTAATCATGACGGTAATCAATAAGCCTAAACGACCAAGTGATGAAATGGGTTGTGTTGTATTTTCCATAACTATTTCACAAAACAACTTTTTTCCGCCGATTCTTCGGCTTCTTTCAATAATTTGCGTAAATCTTTGCTTTGTTTTGGATCGCGAAAAATTGAACCATTTTCTCCAGGTGTTGATTTCAAATAAGAGAATGTTTTGGCGGCATCGTAATCATTGAAACTGAGTTTTTTAGCAATTTTGTCAATTTTGCAGCCGCACGCGTATTGATTGATATAGCTCAAACCACCGTGTTGCGCGACACAATTCAACACATATTCCACAAGGTCTCGCGTTGGATAATCGTTTTGTAAAACCGTTGCCGCTGGCACAGCAGAATTTTCAGCGACTTTTGCAGGATTTTCCGCACAACCTGCGATAATTAACGAAAATCCGACTGTTAAAACAGTTGTTTTCAAGGTATTTTTCATCTTCACAATTCCTTTAAATTAAAAGGTTACAGCTTAACACTATGACTTATCAAACAAAAGTAACAGGCGTTATTCTCGCAGGTGGTCAAGCACGCCGAATGAATTATCAGAATAAAGGGTTACAGCTTTTTCGTGAGGAACCGTTAATTTCATATTCGTTTAATGCATTACGTCCCATTGTGGATGAGTTGATTATTAACGCAAATCAAAATTTAGAAACGTACCAAACGTTTGGTGTTCCCGTGATTTCAGATTTAACACAAGATTTCTCAGGCGCATTGGCAGGAATTTTAGCGGTAATGACTTATTCAAAGTCCGATTTATTATTGGTTGTGCCGTGCGACTCACCATTTATTACAACGATTCAATTACAACATTTACTTTCAGAGCATCAAAAAAGTGGTGCAGAAATTAGTGTTGCGTGTACAGGTGAACAAATTCATTCAGTTTTTTTGGTTGTACAAACCCATTTAAAAACAAGTTTGGAAATTTATTTAACACAAGGTGAACGAAAAGTACGGCGCTGGTTTGAACAACATCAAACGCATTATGTGGATTTTGGTGAAAATATAAGCGGTTTTGAGAATATAAATACGCTTGAAGAATTGAAAGGTATCTAAATAAAAAAGCCCCTCTAATATATTTATTAGACAGACTTTTTTAGATTTGAAAAAGCGTTAAGAATTAACCGTTAATCAAATAATGTACAAAAATACTGCCTGCATAACCTGCTGCAATTGCAGGAGTCCATTTCAAATGGCTAAAGAATGTATATTTGCGGTTTGACGCGCCCATTAACGCCACGCCAGCCGCTGAACCAACTGATAGTAATGAACCACCAACACCCGCTGTTAAAGTAACCAGTAGCCATTGATATAAATCCATATCCAAGCTCATGTTCAATACTGCAAACATAACAGGAATGTTATCAACAACCGCAGAAATCAAACCGACTAAAATGTTCGCGGTCGTCGCACCTAAACCGTCATACATCGCGCTAGATAACAATTCTAAGTAACCGATATACCCTAAACCACCGACTGAGAAAATGACACCGAAGAAGAATAACAATGTATCCCATTCTGCGTGCATCACTTTATTAAAAATGTCGAAACCGTGCTCACCTTTTTTATGTGCTTGCATTTTCAAATAGTAACCGAACAACATCAACACAGATAAGCCCGTCATCATGCCCATGAAAGGGGGTAAATGAAATATCTGTTTAAAACTGACTGCTGTAGCGATTGTGCATAAAAACATAAAGCAAATAATTAATGCACCTGGTTTCAACTGCACTGCTTCTTCACTACTTGCTTTTGGTTGTTCATTTGGAACAGCCCAATACATAATTGACGCTGGAATGGCGTAATTCACAACAGACGGAATAAACAACTTAAAGAAGTCAAAAAACTCAGCGTATTCTGCTTGCCAAACCATCAGCGTCGTAATGTCACCAAACGGACAAAATGCGCCACCTGCGTTTGCGGCAATGACTAAGTTAACGAAACCGATGCTGACGAATTTTTCATTGTCTGCACCAACAGCCATCACTACCGCACCAACTAATAATGCAGCCGTTAAATTATCTGCTACTGCTGATAAGAAAAACGTAATAATCCCTGTGATTAAAAACAATTGACGATAACTAAATTGTCTTCTAACCAACCATGAACGCAAGGATTCAAATACATTACGTTCTGCCATTGAATTGATATAAGTCATCGCAACTAACAAAAACAACATCAATTCAGCGTATTCTTTTACGTCATGTTCAAATGCCAAGTGCATTTCATGCATTGGAACGCCTTTTTGTTGCGCTAAAATAGCCGCGTGCGCCCAAATAATCCCTGCTGCTAAAATCACAGGTTTTGATTTACGCATGTGCGTAAATTCTTCAGTCATTACAAAACCGTAGGCAATGACAAAAATTAACACGGTATAAATACCGCGTTCCGTTCCCGTCATGTCCAAATTTTGAAAACTTTCTGCAAACGCAAATTGCGGTAACAAAAAGGCTAACAATGCTAAAACAACTAACTTCATATATCCTCCATTTTTATAAAAATTTAAATTTACATCGATTTATCATGCTATTACCAAAGCCTAGTATATATAGCCTAGTATATATATATATACAAGTCGAAAACAAGAAAACGCAAAACGTGTCGAGTTGTTACAAGATATTATTCTTTAATTAAGTTAGTATAAACAAAGGATTAGCTTTTTGCGTTATACGCTAGAATAATCATTGCTTGACCTTGACGAACAAACATTATTGAATCTAGTCATGTTTAGCCTGAACTTGATTAAACAGCTATAAAGGTTTTACCTAGAAAGACATAATCAACAATTGGAATTATGAAAGAAAATATATTTGATGTCCTGATGTACCTTTTTGACAATTATATGGACGAAGACAGCGAAAATCCGCCTGATAATGACTTGGTGAAAACCGAATTATTAGCAGCAGGTTTTGTGGATAATGATGTGATACGCGCCTTTGATTGGCTGGAATCACTAGCAAGTGAAGACATCAATGTTACACCGCAATCGTCGTCATCATTTCGTATTTTTAGCCCATTTGAAAAAGAGCGTTTGGATGTTGAATGCCAAGATTTAATGATGACATTGGAACGGACAGGCATTTTAAATTCGATAAATCGTGAATTAATTTTAGATCGCGCGATTGCGCTAGAAGAAGTTTTATCACTAGAAAAATTAAAATGGATTGTATTGATTGTGTTATTAAATCAACCTAACGAAGAGCTTGCCCTTGCACGGATGGAAGATATTATTTATGACTTGGTGCCGACGTATGTGCATTAAATTTTTATCAAACGGAACAGATTAAATGAGTAAAAATCTCGTCATTGTTGAATCACCAGCAAAAGCTAAAACCATTGAAAAATATCTTGGCAAAGATTTTCACGTACTCGCATCTTATGGGCATGTTCGCGATTTAGTACCAAAAGAAGGCGCGGTTGATACGCAAAATGATTTTTCGATGAAATATGAACTTGTCGAACGTAATCAACGCCATGTTCAAGCCATTACAAAAGCTTTAAAAGGTGCAGACACACTTTATTTAGCGACCGATCCAGATCGCGAAGGTGAAGCAATTTCGTGGCATTTATTAGAATTACTGAACGAAAAAAATCTACTAAAAAATAAATCCGTTCACCGCGTCGCGTTTCACGAAATAACCAAAAAAGCGGTCACCGAAGCAATTGCAGAACCCTCAGAACTAAATTACAACATGGTTTACGCGCAACAAGCACGTCGTGCTTTAGATTATTTAGTTGGTTTTAAATTATCGCCATTGCTCTGGAAAAAAATCCGTCGAGGCTTATCTGCCGGTCGAGTTCAAAGCCCTGCATTGCGTTTAATTGTCGAACGCGAATTAGAAATTGAAGCTTTCAAAAGTCGTGAATATTGGTCAACGGATGCAATTGCTTTTGCATTGGAGCAAAATTTTAAAGCCAAATTGACACAATTTGATGGTGAAAAAATAAGCCAATTTAGTTTAAATAATTCTGAACTTGCTAATAATGCAAGAAACAAATTACTTGAATCGGCAAACGGCATATTAACTGTTGCGAAACTCGAAAAGAAACAACGAAAAAGCAATGCCGCACCTCCGTTTATAACTTCTACATTGCAACAAGAAGCCGCTCGAAAATTAGGTTTTACAACGAAACGTACTATGACGGTTGCACAACAATTGTATGAAGGTATCGACATCGGTGGCGAAACGGCAGGCTTAATTACTTATATGCGTACCGATTCAGTAAATTTATCGAAAGAAGCTGTCGAAGATATTCGTGCTTTAATTGCTGAAAATTATGGGGCAGAAAATGTGCCAAAAGAGCCTGTCGTTTATAAAACAAAATCAAAAAATGCACAAGAAGCGCATGAAGCTATACGCCCTACTTCAGCACGTTACTTGCCGAGTCAAATTCAATCCTCTCTATCCGCTGAACAATTCAAACTTTATGAATTGATTTGGAAACGCACGATTGCCTGCCAAATGATTCACGCAACACTAAATAGCGTGGCGATTGATTTGAATTGTGCGAACGGCAAACATGTTTTTCGTGCCACAGGTTCATCAGTCGCGAATCCTGGTTTTATGGCTGTTTATTTAGAAGGCAAAGATGATTCAAAAGAAGGTGACGATAAAGAAAGCTTTTTGCCGCAAGTAAAAGAAGGTGACACAGTTCAATTAAACGACATTTTAATCGCTCAACATTTTACTGAACCACCCCCACGTTATGGCGAAGCGAGTTTGGTGAAAGCACTCGAAGAACACGGCATTGGTCGCCCATCAACGTACGCGTCAATTATTTCAACTTTGCAAAATCGTGAATATGTCACGTTGGATACAAAACGTTTCTACCCTACAGATGTAGGGCGAATTGTGAATAAATTTTTAACGGAACATTTCACAAAATACGTTGATTACGATTTCACTGCGAATTTAGAAGACGACTTAGATGCAGTGGCACGAGGTGAAAAAGAATGGATTCCGTTGATGCACAGTTTTTGGAAACCGTTTGGTGAGCTGATTATCGAAAAAGAAGCCTCAGTACAACGCAAAGATGTTACACAAGAAGCGATTGATGAACTCTGCCCACAATGTAACAAAGCATTGTCGATTCGATTAGGACGTAATGGGCGTTTTATTGGATGTACGGATTACCCAACATGCAATTATACGCGTAATTTAACCGATTCTGCGGTCGTTGAACCTGAATTAGTTGAAGGACGTGAATGCCCCGAATGTAAATCAGCATTGGCTTATAAAACGGGACGATATGGCAAATTCATTGGCTGCACAAGCTATCCCGATTGTCGTTATATCGAACCAATTGAAAAACCACTAGATACAGGTGTGCAATGTCCACAATGTCAAAAAGGACAAATTTTTAAACGTAAAGCACGTAGTGGGAAGATATTTTATTCGTGTGAAACATACCCAACGTGTGATTATGCACTTTGGAATGCGCCGTTAAATGAATCTTGTCCAAAATGTAATTGGCCAATTTTAACGATCAAGGAAAGTAAAAGACATGGTATTCAAAAAGTCTGTCCACAAAAAGATTGCGGCTTTATAGAATCGGTTGAATCGGAGGAAACGGAGTAAAGAACGCAACACAATCACGGTAGGTTACAGTTATTGTGTTGCGTTTAAATTAACCTTTATTAAGTTTATTAACCAGTTGGTTAATCAAATTATCGGGTTTGAATGGCTTAACAATATAAGATGTGATGCCAACAGAAATAGCCTCTTTTACTTTTTCGCCATCAGAAGATGATGTCAACATAATCCAAGGTGGCGTTGCTAATTTTTCATCTTGTTTAACTGCTTGGTATAATTCAATACCACTCATACCTGGCATGTTCCAGTCGCAAATAACAACATTAATTTTTACTTTTGCCATCATTAATAACGCTTCACGACCACCTGGTGCATCAAAAACGTGGATAAAACCCGCTTCGCGCAAAATAGCTTTAGTCAAAGTACGCATTGAAGCTGCATCATCAACAATAAGAATTTTTTTTTGTAATATTTCCGGTGGTATAGCCATTTTTTTTCCTAAGTTTACGTTATTTAGTTTAATTTATTTCACGATATGAAATTTCACTGTGTGAGAAAAATTTTATGATATTTAAAACCTGATTATACAAATAATGATAACCGTTTTTTTAAACCAACGTGCAAGTATCATCTCACTTTTAAATAAAGCCACTATGCTAAGAATTACAGAACTAAAACTTCATCTCAATCATTCAAATAATGATTTGGAAAACGCTATCATATATAGACTACAAATTGATTCGGATGAACTTATTAATAATTACATTTTTCGTCAAGGTCACGATGCAAGAAAACGTGATGAGATTGAAATCGTTTATACCATTGATGTCGAATTGAAAAATGAAGCTGAAATTTTAGAACGTTTCACCGACGATATTCAAATAAGTAGAACGCCCGATACTGAATATCATTTACCAGAAAATATTTTAATTATAAATAAAATTCGCCCAATTATTATAGGCTCTGGACCTTGTGGGCTATTAGCCACGTTGATTTTGGCGCAAATGGGTTTCAAACCAATCTTATTGGAGCGTGGAAAATCGGTGCGTGAACGCACTAAAGACACTTTTGGATTATGGCGTAAACACGAATTTAATGCTGAATCGAATGTACAATTTGGTGAAGGCGGGGCTGGAACCTTTTCGGATGGCAAACTTTATACCCAAATTAAAGACCCTAACTATTATGGCCGAAAAGTATTACAAGAATTCGTTAAAGCAGGTGCGCCCGAAGAAATTTTATATTTGAGTAAGCCACATATCGGCACGTTTCGTTTAGTCACGATGGTAGAGAAAATTCGTGCAACAATTGAATCATTGGGCGGCGAAATTCGTTTTGGAAGTCGCGTTGATGAATTGTTAATTGAACATGGACAAGTGCAAGGCGTGCAATTATCGAATGGTGAAATACTTGAAAGCTCGTATGTTGTATTAGCGATTGGTCATAGCGCACGTGATACATTTTCAATGTTGCAGCAAAATGGTGTTTATATGGAAGCGAAGCCATTTTCAATGGGATTTCGCATCGAGCATCCTCAGTCGTTGATTGATCAATGCCGTTTTGGAAATGCTGCGGGACATCCATTATTGGGTGCTGCAGATTATAAACTTGTGCATCATTGCAAAAATGGACGTTCAGTTTATAGTTTTTGCATGTGTCCAGGCGGTACGGTAGTTGCTGCAACATCCGAGGCAGGTCACGTTGTAACTAACGGAATGAGTCAGTATTCACGCAACGAACGCAATGCAAATAGCGCAATTGTGGTCGGTATTACGCCAGAAGTAGATTATCCTGAACACGTATTAGCAGGTGTTGATTTACAGCGGCACTGGGAACGCAAGGCGTTTTTATTGGGTGGTGAGAATTATGCCGCCCCTGCCCAATTAGTTGGAGATTTTTTGGCTGGAAAACCGTCAATACAATTTGGCGCAGTTGAATCGTCTTACACACCTTCGGTGAAATTGGGTGATTTGAGTTCTGCCCTGCCCTATTATGCCGTTGAAGCAATTCGTGAAGCATTGCCCGCGTTCGATAAAAAAATAAAAGGTTTTGCCATGCACGATGCACTTTTAACGGGTGTTGAAACACGTACCTCGTCACCTATTCGGATTAAACGTAACGAGAATTTTCAAAGTTTAAATACAATCGGATTATTTCCAGCCGGTGAAGGTGCTGGGTATGCGGGTGGTATTTTATCAGCAGCAATCGACGGTATTAAAGTAGCCGAAGCAGTTGCACGCGCAATTCAAAATTAAAACCATGACAAAACTTATAGACAGGTTCGGACGCACAGTTGATTATTTACGAATTTCTATTACAGATAGATGTGACTTTCGCTGTGTTTATTGCATGGCGGAAGATATGACATTTTTACCGAGAAATCAGATTTTAAGCCTTGAAGAAATTTACACACTCGCACAAACCTTTGTTGAATTAGGCGTAAAAAAAATTCGTATAACGGGCGGCGAACCTCTAATTCGCAAAGGCGTACTGGAATTATTAAAGCAAATTGGTGCGTTAAAGGGTTTGAGTGAATTAGTTTTAACGACAAATGGCTCACAACTTGTAACTGCTGCACCGATTCTAAAAGCTGCAAATGTAAAACGCTTAAATATCAGTTTAGACACACTCGATGCCACGAAGTTTAAAGAGTTAACGCGCACAGGCGATTTGCAAAATGTATTAAATGGAATTCAAGCGGCAAAAAAAGTCGGTTTTGAACGAATAAAATTAAACGCAGTGATCTTGAAAAATCGTAATCACGCTGAAGTTGGTAATTTAGTGCAGTTTGCAATTGATAATGGAATTGACATCAGTTTTATTGAAGAAATGCCTTTAGGGATTGTCGAAAAACATAATCGTGCGGAAGCCTATTATTCAAGCGATGAGATTCGCGACGATTTGGAACAGCGTTTTACACTTGTTCAAAGCTCCGATAGCACGGGTGGACCTTCAGATTATTTCAGTATTCCAAATACGCAAACGCGCGTCGGTTTTATTTCACCACACAGTCATAATTTCTGCAGCACTTGTAACCGCGTGCGCTTGACCGTTGAGGGTCGATTATTACTATGTTTAGGCAACGAACATTCAATTGATTTGAAAGAAATTTTACGCTCACCCAATTTTAGTTCTGAAAATATCAAACAGGCGATTATTGATTCAATGGAAATCAAACCCGAAAAGCACGAGTTTAATGTCAAAGAACAACCGATTATTTTGCGTTATATGAATATGACGGGCGGCTAATCACCTCAATCCGCTATAATTCACGCATCGAATAAAATTCACAGGATTTCTCATGTCACAAATGAAAAAAGTCGTCGCCTCGACAATGCTAGGCAACGGCTTAGAATGGTACGACTACGCACTGTATGGCACATTCACCGCGTTAATCAGCAAACATTTTTTCCCAGCAGGCGACGATGCCGTGGCGTTAATTGCCACATTTGGTATTTTTGCGATTGGCTTTTTAATGCGCCCCCTTGGCGCGATGATGTTTGGTTATATTGGTGACAAATACGGACGTAAAAATGCGCTGTCTTTATCAATTTTAATGATGGCGATTCCGACGGCTTGCATTGGTTTATTACCCACTTATTCGATGATTGGTATTTACGCACCAATTCTTTTGACGTTAATTCGATTGGTTCAAGGTGTAGCGATTGGAGGCGAATTTGGCGGCTCGATTGTGTATTTAGTAGAACACGCTAAACCTGAAAATAAGAACCGCGTCGGTAGTTTATCGATGATTAGTATGTTGATAGGTTTGTTTTTCGGTACGATGATTTCAGCATTGCTAGCAAAATTTATGTCGCCCGAAGATTTTGACACATTCGGCTGGCGAATTCCGTTTGTATTGGGATTTTTCATTGGTTTAGTGGGTTTGTATATTCGTACAAAATTAAACGAAAGTCCTGTATTTATTGAAGCTCAAGAAGCGGGTCATATTTCAGAATCGCCTATTAGCGAAACTTTCAAAAATAATTACAAAGAAGTTTTATTAGGCGTAGGACTTTATTTAGCGGTGACAATTCCGTTTTATATTCAAACCGTTTTCATGCCGAGCTTCATGGTGAAATTCATGCACTTTAGCAGTGCCGATGCCCTCACGATTTACTTAATTGTATTAGGCGTGATGATGATTTGTGCGCCGATTTCAGCGATTTTGTGCGATACCAAAAATCGTGAACGCTTAATGAAAATTGTGACTGTTGGTTATTTATTATTTGCGATTCCTTACGTTTATTTACTTGATTATCAAACATTCACATTTGCGCTAATTTCGCAGGTTGTTTTCGCTAGCATTATCGCGTTTTATATCGCACCAATTCCTACATTAGTCACTGAACTTTTCCCCGCTCGCACTCGTTATACAGGTATGTCGCTGGCGTGTAATTTAGCAGCTGCGATTTTTGGTGGTACTTCGCCGATGTTAATTACTGCGTTAATTACAGGTACTGACTCAAATTATCCGATTGCGATTTACGTTATGATTGCGGCATTTGTTTCGTTGCTTTGCGTCTGGGAAGTGAAACGCCGTCGTGATACAAATCGCTTATATTTAATTGTAGACAAAGCAGAATGATTCGACGACCTTATTTTCTCTTTGTGCTACATTTGGCAGCTTGTAATCAACCAAAAACAGTTCAAAAATTTGAAGGTTACACCCAAGGCACAACTTATCACGTCAGCTTTTGGTCATCGAAAAAAAATATTGATGCAATTACACTTCAAAAAGCGGTAAACGTTGAATTAAAACGTCTTGATGAACAACTTTCAAATTATCGCGATGATTCCGTGATTGAAAAATTCAACACAACAACGTCAACTGAACCGCAAGAAATTAGCTCAGAAATTATCGATTTAATAGAAAAAACTCGTGCTGTGAGTAAGGCGAGTCAAGGCTGTTATGATTTGACGATTAAACCGTTATTTGATTTGTGGGGATTTAAAGGTGAATCTTTAACACCTCCCTCACATTCAGCACTTCAACAGGCATTGTCACAAGTGGGTTTCGAGCGTTTAGAAACTTTAGATTCAACGCATTTACGCAAACAAATTCCGAATTTAAAACTTGATTTATCCTCAATTGGGCAAGGTTACAGTGTCTCACAAATTGCCTCACTTTTAGAATCGCAAGGTGCAGATAATTATTTGGTTGAAATTGGCGGAGAGTTACAAACACGGGGTAAAAAACCTGATGATTCAACGTGGCGCGTGGCATTAGAAAAACCACTTTCTGGCGAACGCTCAATGCACAAGATTATCAGCATTAATCAAATAGAATCGTTTGCGATTACAACTGCTGGAACATATCGACATTTTTTTGATGTAAATGGTAAACGTTATAGTCACATATTGAATGCAAAAACGGGTGAACCCATTACACATCAAACAGTTTCTGTTTCGGTTTTTAATGAAAGCGCCACAACTGCAGAACTTTGGGATACTGCATTATTATGTTTGGGGCGTGAATCGGGAATTGAAGCCGCAAATCAAGCTGGAATTGCGGCATTATTTATTGAGCAAGAAGGCGAAATGTTTAATGAATTTAGTTCGACGGCTTTAGTTGAACTAAAAACCATCGAAATTCAATAGGCTTTTAAGCGTGAACACTTAATAAACCATTTGCACCATTAGTTCCAATCTCTTGACTATTTTCAAATTCATCGACGGTTATTTCGTTACCATTGACATCAACTTGAGAAATTGAATTGCCTTGAGTGTCTAATTCAGGCTTATTTTGACGATTACCCTGTCCATTAGCAGACGCATCTGCCGCCATTTGACCAGCTTGTTGTTGCGAACGACTTGAATCAGAATTCGTGTTTGATGACGATTGCTGCGACACATTTACGTCAGCTAAAGTCACATTTTGTGAACCCAACATTTCACGTAATTTTGGAATTGACGCTTCTAACGCCGTATGAACTTCACTGTTTTGCACCGTAAATGAAATGGTGGCTTGATCTTGATTCATATCAATTCGCACCGTAATTGGCCCCATATTCTGTGGATTCATTTTAATTTCAGCACTTGAAATACCTTGATTACTCATCCAAACAATGCGTTCACCCATTTCCTGATTCCAAGCTGGGTGTGAAAGGGGTCTTGTCATTGCTGGAACGTCAACTTTCGTATCTTGAACCAATTTATTTACAGCAGATGAAATGTTTTGTGGTGTAGATTTGTCGCTTGTTGACGTTGCTGACGACATACTAAGTGAATCAGATGTTTCCGTTATTAATACAGATGAAAAACTCTTTGTGTCCACTGTACCTATTTTGTTATCAGTTGTTGAATTCAATAACACTTCGGCCGATAAAGCTTGATTTGCTGACTTATTACTACTGTTATTTGCGCTATCACCATTGGTATTACTACGATTTGCGACAGCGTCCATTAGTAAGTTTTTAGCAGGTGTTAATGTTTGTTTTTCATCAGTCTTTACAGCTTCAAACGTTGGCGTCTGTGCTTCAACATCAACAGCTAGTGCTTGTGCAGTAACAATTGGTATGACAATTTCTGACATAACTTGTGGAGCAATGGCAACAATTGACACATCTTGATTTTCAGTTTCTGATTTAGATGTCGTTGACACAGTGGAGTCTTTAATGCTGATATTTTGCGTGAGATCTAACGTAGATACCTCAGCAAGCAATAAAGAAGGATCAGTTTGTGTCGATTCTATTTTTACAGCAATAGTTTCTTGTTTAGCGGTTACCACTTGTTGTGGAGCGACTTGTTGTGTGGGTTGATCAATTATTGCTTGTTGCACTAAATTAGTCGAAGGTGTTCTGATGACTTGATTATTTTGCACCACTTGTTCAGTGGTAGATTGAACGCTTTGTTGTGTCAATGGTGTTTCAGGGTTGAAAATTGGCAATTGAACGCTCTGTTCCGTTATTAAATTGTCACCTAGCTTTAAACCAGCAGTAATGTATTTAAGTGTATCCGTTACACTGGATAAAATTTCTGTATCAGTAACACTCATTGCTGTTTCTGGTGTTGCAACAGGTGTATTCGTCGCAACTAAAATCAATCCCAAATTTGCCGTTGAAGTAGCAACTTGTTGTAACGTGGACGCAGTAGTTTGTGTGATAGCAGGTGCTGTAATGTCAGTTGTAACAACAAGTGTAGCCGCCTCAGTTGTCGCAACAACCATTGGTGTTGCCAATGTCGAGGCGTTTGTTGTGAGTTGAATCAACAAATCTTTCTGCATATTTAAGGCTGTTGAAAAACCATCTGATACCGCTGTTGCTGAAGCAGTCAAAGTAGGTGTTACCGTTCCTGTACCACCATCAGTAACGGCAGCAGGTATTAAAATAGTTGTCGCTAAAGAAGGTGTTACGGTAATCATTTCTTAACCTTTTATTTTAGTAGGCTGCGTAGCCTGTTAATTTTTTGCGTCCCAATCGTGAAGCAAATTCATCTTGCTCAGATTGTTCGCGCTTGTTCTCTTGTTTTTGCTCAACTTTCATTGCAGATTCACGAACTTTTTGAATAGATTGAGTACTACGGTGTGTGAATTCCCACATATTTCGTTTTTGTAGTACGTCTTGCTCCATACTTTTTAAAATACGCTCCTGACCCGCAATCGCTACATCCAGCTTGTCAATAAACGACCGAAATTCAATTAGCCTGGAAACCTTTACGCCGTCACGCGCAAATGCGTTGCACTTATCAACATAATCACCACGATAAACCGTCAAACCATCGACCTGACCTTTTATTTTAGTATGTTCACGTTGCGATTGACCTAATCTTTCTAACGCTTTTTGTTCTTGATTCGCTTTAATATCTACAATCACTTGTAATCTATTTGATCTTTTCATGGCAAACTCGTTCTAACGTAAATTCAATAATAATTCGAGTTGATGCAAACTTTGAGCGATGCTTACAGACTCTTCCATATCTTGTTGTAAAAATTCTACAATAGCGGGTTGCTTTTCAATCGCTTTATCAATGCGTGGATCAGAGCCCGGTTGATACGCGCCGACACTTATTAAATCTCTATTTTGTTGATAAAGTGAATACAAACGCCGTAAATCTCGTGCTAATTTCAAATGATTTGCATCGGCAATATCAGGCATAACACGACTTACCGAAGCCTCAATATCAATTGCAGGGAAATGGCCTGATTCTGCCAATGTTCTTGATAACACAATATGTCCATCCAAAACGCCTCTTGCTACATCAGCAATCGGATCATTATTGTCGTCACCTTCAACTAAAACCGTGTAAAACGCGGTAATCGAGCCACCACCCTCATCCGCGTTACCTGCCCTTTCAACTAAATGCGGTAATTTTGCAAATACTGACGGAGGATAACCTTTCGTCGCAGGAGGTTCGTCAATAGCCAAAGCAATTTCACGATGCGCTTGAGCAAAGCGCGTTAATGAATCCATTAACAATAAAACGTCTTTACCTTGGTCACGAAAGTATTCAGCAACACTTGTTGCCAACAAAGCACCATGAACACGCATTAACGGCGGGCAATCAGCAGGACTTGCGATAATCACAGCACGTTTTAAACCTTCTTCGCCGAGAATCTTCAATACGAATTCATTTACTTCACGTCCACGTTCACCGACTAATCCAACGACGACAAGATCAGCATTGGTAAATTTCGTCATCATACCGAGCAAAATACTTTTACCGACACCTGTACCAGAAAATAAACCCATTCGTTGACCACGTCCAATCGCTAAAATTGCGTTAATGGCACGAACACCAACATCTAACGGTTCACGAATCGGTTTTCGTGATAACGGGTTAATTGGTGTACCCGTTAATGAAATTTGCGCAGTAGTTCTTAATGCGCCTTTATCATCAAGCGGATTTCCAGCACCATCTAACACACGTCCTAATAATCCAAAACCGACTTTCGCTAAACTGTTTTTACCCATCGGAATAACACGACAATCAGGCTCTAAACCGTGAACTTCTGCTGTTGGCATTAAAAAGACTTTTGAACCTGAAAAACCGACGACTTCGGCTTCAATCATTCGTCCATTTTTGGTTTCAATTTCACAGCGTGAACCAATAGCAGCACGACATCCAACGGCTTCCAATGTTAAACCAACCATCCGTGATAATTTACCTTCTACAATCAAATCATGAGGTATATCGGCACGGTCAGTATAAGGCTTTAATTTTTCTATCCAAATGGAGGATCGATTTGCTGTTGGAATCATTCCGGAAGCCTTATTGCTTGAGTTGGTGTGGGCGGATTTTCAGGCGTGAAATCCTCGCCAAATATAGATTCTAAGACAGCATTCAATCGATTTTCAACCGTCGCATCAACGTGTGAAATTTCAGTATCAACTTTGCAACCACCGCGTGTAATTGACGCATCTTCAATAATTGTCCATGCCGACGGAGATTCACCTAAACCCAAATTAAAACTTACTAAATCAGCATCTTCAGGATTTAAATATAATTTCACGTTTTGCGATGCAATTGGCAATGCAGCAACAGCAGCTTTCACTGCAGCGGTGACTTGCCCGGAATCCAATTCAATTTCACGATGTAAAATTTGTTTTGCAATTTTTACCGCCAAATCTGTCAAAGCACGCTCTACACTTTCATCGAGATTTTTAAAAGGTGTTGCAAATGACTCAAGCAAACTAATCAATTGAGTGGTTCGCACTTCAATAAGATGCACATTTTCGTCATAACCTTTTTTTGAACCTTCGACAAAACCGGCTTGATAACCTTCTTGCTTGCCAAGCGCAAGCCCTTCGGCGTGCGCTTGTTTTTGAATTGCCTCAATTTCCTCAACCGTTAACGACGGTGCAGGGGCTTCTTCTTCAGCAAGAACGTCAGGCTCAATAAATTCCTGTGGCTTGTCATCTTCATCGAAATATGGCGTCGCCCATAAGCGCAATGAGTCTAATTCAGCAGTCGAGAAACGGGGGCGATTAGACGAGGTCATCACCACCGCCTAAACTAATTTCACCCGCTTCTGCCAAGCGTTTCGCAATGGATAAAATATCTTTTTGCGCTTGTTCAACATCCGTGAGTTTCGCAGGTGGCGAGGCCGCCAAATCGTCACGCAACATTTCTGCAGCACGCTTTGACATATTTGCAAGAATTTTTTCTTTCAGCCCTTCCTCTACACCACGCAAAGCCAAGAGCAAGGTGCCAGTTGCAACTTCTCGTAAAATAGTTTGCATTCCACGATCATCGACATTGATAAGATCCTCGAAAATGAACATTTTTTCTTGAATTTCTTGCGCTAATTCGGCGCGTTGCTCAATGATTTCATTCATCAACAGCTCAGTCGCGGCTGAGTCCATGAAGTTCAAGATGCTCGCTGCGGCATCTACACCACCCAAAGTGGTTGATTTTACGTTATCTGAACCAGTCATTTGTTTTTCCATAATTTGATCTAATTCGCGTAATGCGTGTGGTTGAACACCTTGCATCGTCGCAATTCGCATTAGTAAATCTGGGCGGTCTGCTTCATCAAATCGCATCATGACTTCTGCGGCCTGATCAGATTCCATTAACGACAATAAAGTCGCGATAATTTGCGGATGTTCAGCACGAATCATATCAGCTATAGATCGTGCATCGAGCCATTTAAGTTGCTCGATACCTTTTGAAGAGCTGCCTTGGAAAATACGCTCAAAAATACCATTCGCTTTGTCTGCGCCTAACGCATTCACCAAAACAGTACGAATATAATCATCAGCATTCATACCAAATGCTGTTTGCGTTTTCATATCCTTGATAAATTCTTCCACAACCTCCTCAATCATCGATACAGATACATTACCCATGGTTGCCATTGAGACACAAATTGTTTGAACTTCACGTGGATCCATTTGTTTTAAAATGAATGCCGCTTTGTCCATACCCAACGAAAGCAATAATATCCCTGCTTTATCGGAATATTTCATTAAAATGTTATCAGCCATCTTTTTTTACCCACGTTTTCAATACTTGAGCGATAACTTTTGGATTATCTTCTGCCAAACGTTTTAAATAATCCAAACGAATTTGATAGGCATGTGGTGTTTCCATTGAATCCAATAAATCATCAGTTGTACGTACTGCATCTTCGGTTACCAAAAGCATAGAGCCATCTTCGTCAATAACAATGCCGGCACTCAAGAATGACGCTTTACGTGCTTGTTCTTCTGCTTCTGCAATAATACGTTTTTCATCTTCGTCTTTAGCAATTAAAGCACGAATTGTCGGGCGTAATACACCAAAGATTAAGAATATAATCGCTAAAACTGCGGCAATTTGTTTCACTAACTCAATAAACCAAACTTCTTTCCATAATGCTAATTCAGGCGGTAAATCTAAATCTACACCTCTAAAGCTGACGTTAGTAACAGTTACCGCATCGCCACGCCCACTATCAAAACCTACCGCTTGTTTAACTAAATCATTAAAGCGATTCAAATCTTCTTGAGCATAAGGTTGTAATTTTGGTGCACCATTCGCTTGTGCAATGTGTCTATCATCAACTACCACTGCAACCGATAAACGGCGCAATAAACCCGTTGCTAGACGTGTATGTGTAATAGTTTTGTCTAATTCGTAATTTCGAGTTGCCGTTTTTGATCCGTAGCCTTGTTGCTTTGAGTCATCTTCAATGGAAGCAGATTGCCCTGGTGGAATTGCTTCAATTGCTTGACCAGCGGGTGCTGGTTGATTTGATAATGCACCAGGAACGCCTTTCGGATTTTCCTTATTATGTTCATCCGTGGTTTGCTCACTGCGTAACGCTGGCAAATCAGGATTAAACATTTCTTGTGTTTTATCTGTTTCAGTAAAGTCCACATCTGCTGAAATTTGAACACGCATAGATTCTGTGCCAACCAATGGCGACATAATATTTTCAATACGTTGCATCAAATGTTCTTCAATATTCGTTTTGTATTCAAATTGCGTTGCTGTCAAATTTTCTGCGGCACTCGCGCGTGAATTCAACATTTGCCCTTTGTAGTCAACAACCGTGACGTGATCTGAATCGAGTTGTGGAACACTCGAGGAAACTAAATGCACAATCGCTTCAACTTGCCCTTTATCAAGCGTACGACCTTGATACAAATGCACAATTACTGACGCGCTAGGTTTTTTACGTTCACGAACAAAAACAGATTGCACAGGTAATGCCAATAAAACACGCGCCATTTTGACACTTTGAATTGACATAATCGTTCGTGCAATTTCACCCTCTAATGCACGTTGATGACGTGACAACTCAGCGGTTTTACTGGTGCCAAAACTTTGCTCTTTATCGAGTAATTCATAACCTAAACTATTGCTTTTTGGTAAGCCTTGAGCGGCAAGTTTGATTTTCAAATCATTAACTTTATCCGCTAAAACCATTATTCCGCCGCCCTCTTCAATTTTATATTTCACGCCCTGAGCGTTTAATGATTCGAGGATTTCAGCACTATCTCTGTCATTTAACTCCGTATAAAGCCGTGCATAATTAGCGTCTTGAGACCATAAAACTACCGCAATACCAATTGCCACACTTAATGCTAAACCAAGCATAATGGCGACTTGGCGAGCCATAGTCATTTTAGCTAACCCACGAATTGCAGGATAACCTTCCAAACCCAAACTTGCGATAAATCCGCCGCTTGAATCATTTGTTTCTATGTCCGAATCACCTGTGGTAGTGACCGGATTTGTGCTATTTTGTTCACTCATCGTCTATTCACAAGGGTTGGATTACATGGGCATGTTCATGACATCTTTGTAGGCTTCAACTAATTTATTTCTAACCTGCAACATGCCTTTAAAGGATACATCTGCTTTTTGTGATGCAACCATCACTTCTGCAAGATTCATTGTTTTGTCGCCACCTTCGAAAGCGGCTTTCATATTGCGTGCAACTTTCTGCTTTTCATTCACATCGTTGATGGTCTGTTTAAGGATTGAGCCAAAATCAATCCCTTCGGAGGCAACCTCTGGAACATTGCTACCAGCGGCTACCGATAAATTGCGGATTTGTTCTAAAGCAGAACTAATGCGGATTTCATTCATTTTTGATTCTCTCTTAGTTTGTGATATTTAGATTGTTATAAGCAGAATTGATGCCAGTAAAAAATCATTTAAATGTCAAAAATGTGGCAGTACTTACCGATCTAAATCAAATTTACGCAATTTTTCAACTAACGTTGTGCGACGCATATTCAATCGTTTTGCAGCGTGTGCGACAACACCATTACATTCATTTAAGGCTTGTCGAATTAAATCTACTTCCATCGAATTTAAGTATTCTTTTAAATCAATCCCTTCTTCAGGTAATTGCAACGTCGTTTCTGGAATATATTCATGATGGCGCATCAATTCGTGCATTTCAGCAGACGTGGTTTGGGTCATACTGGATATGTTTTCGACAATTTTTTGACGAACTTTGATTTCATCTTCGTCACTTTCCAGCATATCAGGCAACGTGAAATCAATTGGTTCTTCCTCACAATATTGCTTAAATTTCTGTGGCAAATCAATAATATCAACCAATCCTTTTGGATGCATAATCGCTAATCGCTCAATTAAATTCGCCAATTCGCGCACATTTCCTCGCCATTCATAAGCCATTAAAGCTGCCATTGCATTTTGTGTAAGATTAACAAAACCACGATTTGATTGAATCATTCGTGTAATTAACTCTTCAATCAAAATAGGAATATCGTCTGCACGTTCTTTGAGTGACGGCAATTCAATCGGAAAAACATTTAAACGATAAAACAAATCTTCGCGGAAACGATTTTGCTTAATTTCATTTTCTAAATGACGATGCGTCGCAGCAATCACACGCACGTCGCAATAAATTGTTTTATTCCCACCGACCCGCTCAAAATTTCGTTCTTGCAATACCCGCAATAATTTCACTTGCATCGATAACGGCATATCACCAATTTCGTCCAAAAATAACGTGCCACCTTCTGCCATTTCAAAACGCCCTTGCCTTGCCGTCAATGCACCTGTGAACGCACCTTTTTCGTGACCAAATAATTCACTTTCCAAAAGTTCAGCGGGAATCGCACCACAATTGATTGGAACAAATGGTTTATCACGACGTAATGACGCATCATGTAATGCGTTAGCAACGACCTCTTTACCCGTTCCTGATTCGCCTAAAATCAAAACAGTTGCATCAGATTCAGCAACTTGAGCAATCATTTTACGAATTGCAACCATTGCTGCGCTATTTCCCTTTAAACGCGAAGCGACAAGTGACAAAACATTGGCGTTTTCAGAATCATTTAAAGTCAATTTTTGGACTTCAAACGTAGCAGAAAAATTTTGTGATGTGAAACGATTTATTGGTAATTTTGCGAGTAACAGATTTAATTGCACATGTTGCAGTGGTGACGCCAAAACGTCGAATAATTTTTCATGAACTTTGTCAGTAGTGATTTCTTCACTACTATCGGTGATAAAAATAACGGGAACCCTGGCCATTTCGACAATTTCATTTAAAATCATGAATTGCCTTTGTATGCCTTCACCAATAAAAATACTGCAAACACGATTAATTTCATGTAGATAATCAGCGTAGTTGTCAGAACTGATGGTTTTTACGTCGTAACCCATAAATTGAAAAATAATTTCAACCTGCAGAATACGTTTTGGATTATCGTCAATTAATAAAATAGTTGATAGTAACGCCATGCCCTTTACTCATCTCGATTAAAATTGATGTTTTATTTCATGCTATTATTGCACTTTGTTAATGTAATTTAAATATAAATAGACAAAATCATGACATTTTTTAAACTTGACAAAAAATCGCCACAGTAGAAACTAGACACGTTATCAACAACCCCAAGAGCGTTTTCTTTGAATGATATGCCTTTAAGTATGCTACTTGGCTTACTTTTATTAATGTTAGTGTTATCCGCCTTCTTTTCGGGTTCGGAAACGTCTTTAATGACGTTAAATCGTTACCGATTACGGCACTTGGTGAAGTTAAAACATTCCGGCGCAATTAAGGCACAGAAATTATTGCACCGCCCAGATCGGGTCTTAGGGCTAATTCTATTATGTAACAATTTTGTCAATAATTTCGCGTCATCGATTGCCACGGTGATTGCAATAAAACTTTATGCCGATACGGAATCAAGTGTTGCGATTTCTGCCGTATTATTGACACTGGTAATGCTAATTTTTTCTGAAGTCGCACCAAAAACCCTCGCCACAATAAAGCCTGAACTACTCGCTTTTCCCTCGGCGTGGGTTTATACAGTATTGTTAAAAATATTTTATCCGTTGGTTTGGCTAATAAATACATTGGTGCATTTATTATTACGTTGTATTGGCGTTGATACGACGAAAAACGAACAAAACAAACTCAATAAAGACGAACTAAAAAGCATTATTTCCGAAGCCGAAAGCGTTATGCCACATCGTTATCACAAAATGTTGCTGGGGATTTTAGATTTGGAATCGGCGACGGTTGAAGACATCATGACCCCTCGCAATGAAATTATTGGAATTGATTTAGAATTGTCGATTGAAACGATTATTGAACACATCAAAAACAGCACATATACTCGTTTACCTGTTTATAAACAAAGTATTGACCGTGTAATTGGATTTTTACATTTACGCAAAGTGTTAATTGAAATTCATCACGAAGATTTCGACAAACAATCAATCATTAGCCTGCTTACAAAAACCTCATTTATCCCAGAAAGTACATCTGTTCATAAGCAAATGTTACGCTTCAAAAACGAAAAAATCCGTATTGGTTTAGTCGTGGATGAATATGGTGATGTTCAAGGATTAGTCACGTTAGATGATTTATTGCAGGAAATTGTTGGTGAATTGATTACTGAAGAAGAAAATACAGTGAATCAACAAACTGACGGTAGTTATTTAGTCGATGCAAGCATTACGGTTAGGGAGTTTAATCGCGTAATGCAAGGCGAATTACCAACAGAAGGTGCAAAGACATTGAATGGTTTAATTTTGAATTTTATGGAAACAATTCCAAATACTGGTACCAGTATTCGATTACACGGTTACGCCGTCGAAATTTTGGAGCGCGACGAAAACTCAGTGAAATTAGTTAAATTTTTGCCACTTAAATAAAACTACGTGCCAACAATACAATCGGATGAATAACCTCAATTTTTTCACCTCGTTCACGCAATCCTGCCGCAATATGTAAAGCGCAACCGATATTTGAACTGACCAAATAATCGGAGGGTGTTTCAAGCGCAGTTGTGAGTAATTCGTTTAACAATGTTTTCGCCATTTTGTCATGTCGCAAACTGTAACTTCCTGCCGCCCCACAACATTGAATCGTCTCGGGTAAAGGCGATATTTTTAATTCGGGGATTTTCTGCAACAGTTTCGAAACGCTTTTGTCGGTACGTAAGCCATTCTTTAATGAGCAAGGTGAATGCAAACGGACATTTTCATCTAACGGCTTCAAAGTATTACTAAAATCGAAATCGGTATGAATCAAAAAGTGGCTAATATCCATTACTTTTACACTAAAATTCTTCGCCGAATATTCACGTAACGTGGTTCCGCACCCACTTGCAATCGTTACAATCGCTTGTAAATCTTTATTTTCAAATGCTATTTTGTTTTGCTGTTCTAATTTTAAAGACCCATTTTTATCGCCATCATGCAATGCCAACGCACCACAACACGTTTGATTATTTGGTAAGTGAACATTAAAACCAATCTGTGTTAAGACTTTAATTGCAGCACTCACAGTTGCAAAATCGAACAATTCGCCCATACAACCGACAAATAATCCTACGTCACCCTTGGCTTCATTTTTAGCCGCATAATAATTTTTTAGTGTTTCTTTTTCCTGATAATTAGGGACCAAACGATCGAGTTCATTTAGGCCGAATAATTTCGGTAAACGTAACAAACGGGCAGTTTTTTGGAGTTTATTTTGTTGGTAAACATTCAAAATTAATTGAACTGATCGTTGTACACGCTTGCTTTCAGCAATCGATTTCACTATTTTTACAGTTATTGGCGTGGATTGTTCTTCGTGAATTTCAGCTCGAAAATCATCAATCAGTTTTCCATAAGGTACAACGGCTGGACACGCTTTTTCACACGCACGACACAACAAGCAATTATCAATATGATTGAGTAAATTATCTGTGATACCTAAGTGCCCACCCGCCCATGCCTGAATTAACGCAATGCGTCCACGTGGCGATTCATTTTCATTTTGCGTATGCGTATAAGTAGGGCAATGTGGCGCACAAATCCCACATTTAACACAACTATCCGCGACGTTTAACAACTGTTTTTTTATTTCATTCATTTTCGTTTTCCAAAGTATCTGTGAATACGTCAATAATTTGTTGATATTCGCCATTTTTAGGGCGATACAAAAATCCCCCCAACATCGCCAATCCCGTCAAAATGTGAAATGAATTTATTGTATCGCCAAAGTAAAAAATTATCTCACCAAAACTGCCAATCAAAAGCATCATACTTTGCGATACAGCAACCGTTAATGTGTAACGACGTTGAGCAATTTTTTCAAAATTTTTTTGTTCAAGTAACGGCATCGTTTGATTCAATCGTAAAAAAATATAACGCAATAAATTTGTCAGTGGCAAAATTAAAATTGCCAACGCATAAAAAATCGTACGCCAAAAAAGTCGATCAGATTCGATTAACGGTTGTTGAAATGATGCGCCATAAAAATTCACGAAAATAAAACCGGCACTAAGTAGCGTCAAGACAAATGCAGTGATAAGCCAAGAAAAAATCAAAGGATTAGTCGCTTTCAAAAGTAAACTCTATTAAAGGATTGTAGGTTGTTGAATAGGGTGAAATACCCAATAGAGAGATCGACAAACGGCTTTTTAAACTTTCAATCGTCAAATCAATACAATCAAAATTTGCATCATTACAAACCGCAATCCAGCCAATACAATTTAAATTAGCATTTTTAATCGCTTGCAATGTGAGAAGCGCGTGATTGATACAACCCAATTTAATCGACACCACCAAAATAATCGGCACGTTTAACTTTTTTGCTAAATCTTCAATTGTTTCTGACTCATTTAACGGTGTATACCAACCACCGGCACCTTCAATAATTAAAACGTCAGTTAAGTTTTGCAGTGTTTTAAAATTGGTAAAAATAATTTCCAAATTCGCAGGATTTTCTTTACCTGCTAAATGCGGTGAA
Organism: Methylococcaceae bacterium; assembly: GCA_014191975.1. Taxonomy (GTDB): domain Bacteria; phylum Pseudomonadota; class Gammaproteobacteria; order Methylococcales; family Methylomonadaceae; genus UBA10906. Next base: position 28,432 of record BJHG01000006.1, read on the forward strand.
ATCGGCAACTCGTAAGCGTAAGGATTCAAAAGTGAATAATCAACAAACAGTGAACCCATTTTTTGAATCGCTAACGCATCGCTGTTTTGCCATTCACCGTTTATTTTCTCACAACCGGAAGCAACAGGTTTCATGCCAATAACAGACTGATTTTTATTTTTAAAATGTTGCATTAATGCAATTGTCGCCCATGTTTTACCTACATTTGTGTCTGTGCCGGTAACAAAATATACTTGCGTCATAAATTTAAAAATCCTTTCGTAGAAATTACATTTAAGTCGAATGTCGCCTCAGCAATAAAGCTACTAAATTCACTATCAACAATACATCGTTCACTTAATTCAGTCACGGTCAGTGCTGAATCAATATCACAGGATTTCACAATAACTAATTCATCAGCATTCAATTGTATAGCAAGCCATGCTGCTAAACTGTCTGAGGTAATTTCCCACGATGATTTTATATTGCCTGCATTTAATTCTTTAATATCTGGCGACCAAATAGAAAAATAGTGTTGTTTTATTTTTAGAATAGACGCCACAATCACAAATTCATGCTGTAAATTCTGACACATTATTGCAGTTTGTTGCATCGCCAAAATTGCCATTTCATGGGCGGCAACGTCATCGAATTGCCATTTTTTTTGAAAATTACGAACCAGATTTGAAAATTCGCCACCGCCACAAACTGCAATCGTTTGTACATCAGAATTTAAAATGTGTTTTAAACAATCAAACATTTTCCCCGTTTCTAGTAAGCTTCCGCCTAATTTAACGACTCTCACTTCTGAAACTGCTTTAACATTTGAAACATTGCAGCTGCTTTATCGAAACTTTCTTGATATTCATCCTTAACTTTGGAATCATTAACAATTCCGCCGCCTGCCCAAAATCTAATTGTATCGTGCGACTGGACTAGTGTGCGAATAGCAATATTCGTGTCCATGTTGCCATTGAAATCGATGTAACCCATCGCACCACAATAAACCCCTCGTCGATTTGGCTCAAGTTCTTCAATAATTTGCATGGCGCGAATTTTAGGTGCGCCTGTAATCGAACCGCCAGGGAAACAATGTTGCAACAAATCAATTGCGTGGTGATTTTCCGTCAATTCACCTGTCACTGTGCTAACTAAATGATGCACTGTACTATAACTTTCGATTTCAAATAATTTAGGAACGCGCACATTTTTACATACTTTGCTAATGTCATTTCGTAACAAATCGACAATCATTACATTTTCCGCGCGGTCTTTTGGACTATTTTTTAAATCTGTGATTTGCACGTCATTTTCAATTACATCAATTCTGCGTGAGCGAGTGCCTTTAATGGGTTTCGTTTCAACGTGCCGACCAGTGAGTTTTAAAAAACGTTCGGGCGACGAACTCAAAATTTTCACATCCGGAAAATTCAAATACGCACTAAATGGCGCTGCGTTAATTTTGCGCAAGGCTTCGTAAGCTTCCCAAGTATTACCTTCGCACGTCGCTGAAAAACGTTGCGTTAAATTCACTTGATAACAATCACCTTCTATGAGGTAATATTTTATTTTTTCAAAGGCTTGCGCGTAAGCATCTTGCGAAAAATGGGATTTTATTTCACTGGTAACGACAAACGATTTGGCTTTTGATTGCTTATTCTTACATTTATGTAATTTTGACAGAGTGTCGATGTACTTTTTTTCAGTTTCATCATCTTGGCAAAGTAGAAAACTTTGTTCTGTTTGATGATCAATAATAAAAGCCCAATTATAAATTCCCACGGCCATGTCGGGAATCGCCTCCTCGTCTTTGGCTATCGTGGGTAAATTCTCCAATCGTCGCGCTAAATCATATGCAAAATAACCGATTGCACCACCAACAAATGGCAAATCAAATTCTGTGATATGGCTTGTATCAAAAATATCACCATAGCGTGTTAATTCTGTTTTTAGCAATTCAAACGGATTTACATTTGACTTGATAACATCTGCTTTCGTAGTAATCAGGGTCGTTTCACCATGTGTGACTAAAGTACAAACAGGATTTGCCGAAATAATATCGTAACGACCTTGGGTACTGCGAGGGCGACCACTGTCTAAAAATATCGCCCACTTATCGTTTGCAAACGGCGTAAAAATTTCAGCACTATCTGAAAAATTAAAATAAGGAAGACTATAAAGAACAGCTTTTATTGGCATATTTATTAGCGGCTGAAAAATTGACCAAATGCTCGACTGCCTGAGCCTGTTTTAATTGTATCAACAACGTTGAGCGTGTTTGCATCGATTACAGAAACTGTGTTATCGAACCAATTTGCGATATAAACGTGAATATCGTCCGAATGCGTTGAAATACCTTCGGGTTTATCACCGACAGTTATTTCACTAATTACGTTTAAGGTTTTGGTGTCAATAACAGAAACATTGCCATCTTCTTGATTAGTGACGAAAAGTAACGTGTCATTTTTTGCTAATGCGACAGTATAGGGCATTTTTTTCACTTTCACAGTTGCAATTAAATGCATTGTTTGGACATCTAAAACACTAACATCGTCACTTTGAACATTCGCCACATAAAGCCGTTCATTTTTAGTATCCAATGTCAAACCAAACGGGTGTTGCCCAACAGGAGTAACATTTCGTGTTTGTAAGGTTTTCAAATTGACTTGTGAAATTGAATTACTTAACCGATTCGCAATATACAAAAAACGATTATCAGAACTCACCATTAAACCTGAAGGGGATTTTTCAACGGCAATTGTACCAATGATTTTCAACGTTTTTGTATCGATAACGCTGACCGTATTTTCGTACCAATCGGCAACATATAAACGCTGATTATCGGGTGAAACTGTAATGCCTAAAGCACCTTCACTGAGTTTAATCGTCGAAACAACAACGTTTTTTTGCGCGTCAATAACTGCTACACCATTTGCTTCGGGTGTCGAAACATAAACACGCTCGCCATTTGGCGATACAGCTACACCAGCAGGTTTACCCAAAACTGAAATCGTATTTTTAACAGTGTTTGTTTTTGAATCGATAACCGAAACACTATCATCAAGCTGATTTGTTATGTAAGCGAGAGGATTAGCTTGAGCGGGAGAATATAAAAAAACGGCAGCGACTCCCATCACTACCGTTAATGTTGAGATTTTTAACACTTATTTTTCAGCCAATGCTTTCAAATTTGTTAAACCGTCTTTTAATACCGCTGTGACCGCTGTTTTTGCAGCTTCCTCATTCATTTCAGCTGGTGGATTGTTGTTCATGTAAGCACGATAGAACCCTGTTTTCCATGAAACAACCGTTGCACCATTTTTCGCTTCAACTTCAATACTTGCTGCGTAATTATCTACTGGGAATACTGGCACTTTTTCTTCTACACCAGAATGTACGATAGTATGTGTGGTGCTGATATCAGTGATTTTGTAAGCATAAGACATTTTTGCCGCATCATATTTTTTCAATTCTTCAACGATTGTGCCACCATTTTTCAAAGCCAATGTGCGTGATGCACCTTTTTCATTGCCGCCTGTTGCCGTAACACCTTTGACAGCAGGCAACCATGATAAGTCGTTATATTCCTTGATGATGTTCCAAACTTTTTCAACTGGTGCATTGATGATGATTTCCTCATCAAGTTTTTGACGAACCGGACCATGTGCGCTGGCAACAGATGTAAATGCAAATGCACCAAGTGACAACAAAAGGGTTAATTTTTTCATTACAGAATATTCCTAAAGATAAGTGTGTAAAAATTACGGGGTAATTATATGCGAATTTTGGCGCCGCGCCACGATACAAATCACTTCAAATGTTGCCACGATTTCACCTAATTCATTGTGGGGATAATTTTCCATCATCGTTTTTAACGATTTTTTGGATGTTAAATTTTTGCGACGGTATGAATTCACATTATGTGCACCGATGTATTTCAATTCACGCATCAAATCCAAAACTGAATCGTAACGTGAAATGTAATGCTGGCTTTTAACTTCAACGCTAACAAAGCCCGCTTTTTTTAACGCATTTTGTAATTCTGACGGGGTGTAAAATTCATTAACGTGCGTGAAATCATCAACCTTTTTCCACGCAGTTTTTAATTCCCACAGAGTTTTTGAACCAAAAGTGCTAAAAATTAATTCGCCATCAGATTTTAAAACTCGGTGTAATTCGTGTAACACTTCATCAATTGGCTGACACCATTGCAACGCTAAATTTGAAAAAATCGTGTTTATTGTCTCATTTAAAAACGGCAGATTTTCAGCATCGGCACACACAACATTCAATGAGTCGCCCAATTTTTGGCGCGTCGTTTGTAACATTGAAAATGCCAAGTCCAGCGCAATCAAATCAATATTTTCGCAATGTGGCACTAATTCCTGCGTTAAAAATCCTGTTCCACAGCCTAAATCAATCACAACGCCATTCAATTTTTCTGACAAAAACGAACATAACAAATCACGTCCGACGTTGCGCTGTAATTCTGCCACGCTGTCGTAAGTGTGCGACGCATTGCCAAATGCTTGTTTAATTTTGGTCTTATCTAAAAATCCCCCCCGTCCCCCTTTCAAAAGTGGGGTGAGAAGAAAAACGTGAATGGCATTTAAGCAATTTTCAGGTTGTGTAATGAAAGGAATATGACCAGAATTTTGTAAAACGATGAGTTGTAAATTTGGTTGCACTGTTTGCATCGATTCGCTGATTGAAACGGGAATTAGCGTGTCGTTGTCGCTCAAAATTACGGCAATTGGACACGTTAAATTTGCAAAAACCGAACGTAAATCACTGGTTTTGAGCAGCGCTAAACTGGTTTCCAACTCGGATAAATTTGGCGTGATTTTTGTGGAGGAACACGCCTTTATGCCTTTCAAAAATTCGCCCGCATTTGGTACGCCTTGACATTGCAACGCTAAAAAACGGGACAATGTCCCCGTTGGATTCGCGTGTAATTGTTCCGCGAAAGTCTGAAATGTTTCTAATGACATGCCCTCCCACGTTTCGGTGGCAACAAAACAGGGATTCGCCGCCAGTAATATTACACTTTTTACGCGGTTTGAATAACGCGCAGCAATATCCAACGCTACCGTGCCACCGAACGACCAACCCAATACATAAAAGGGTTCGTCGTCCAATTCGGCAATCACAGCATCGCTGATTTCCGACAAATTATCGCACCATGACAAATTAATAAGCGTCACGCGATAATGTAACGAAAGTTGCGTGGCAAAATCGCCCCAAAATCCGCTGTGCGCCGCCCAACCGTGTAATAAAACGAGGTGTTTCACCGCTGATTATTTCGCCTGACTGGCTAAATAATCTTCGTAATTTCCGTTGAAATCGATAATACCATGCGCGGTAATTTCAATAATATGCGTCGCTAATGACGACACGAATTCACGGTCATGACTGACGAAAATCAACGTGCCGGGGTAATTTTCCAACGCGGTGTTGAGCGATTCAATCGACTCCATATCCAAATGGTTCGTTGGTTCATCCATTATCATTACGTTTTGTTTTTGAAGCATCAATTTACCAAACAGCATTCGCCCTTGTTCACCACCCGAAAGCACTTTTACCGATTTATTAATGTCGTCTTGCGAAAATAATAAGCGTCCTAACGTCGCGCGAATCGCTTGATCATCATCGCTTTCTTTGCGCCATTGTGTCATCCAATCAACCAACGTCATATCTTCAGCAAAATCAGAAGCATGATCTTGCGCGAAATAACTGACTTCGGCATTTTCAGCCCATTTTACTTCACCAACATCGGGTAATAATTCACCAACCAACGTTTTTAATAACGTTGTTTTACCAATCCCGTTTGCGCCGATAACCGCAACGCGCTCACCCGCTGCAATCATTAAGTTCATCTTTTTAAACAACGGATCGCCGCCGTAACCTTTACTCACATTGTCTAATTCAACCGCTAAACGATGCAATTTTTTGGTTTCGTCAAAGCGCATAAATGGATTCACACGACTAGACAATTTCACTTCATCAAGTTGGATTTTATCTAATTGTTTGGCGCGTGAAGTCGCTTGTTTTGCTTTTGAGGCATTGGCAGAAAAACGTCTAACGAACGCCTGTAATTCTACAATTTGGGTTTTCTTTTTGGCATTTCCAGCCAGTAATCGCGTCCGAACTTCAGTCGAAGCGACCATGTAATCGTCGTAATTGCCTGGATAAACGCGCAATTCACCAAAATCTATATCCGCAACGTGGGTACAAACACTGTTTAGAAAATGACGATCATGCGAAATAATCACCATCGTGCAATCGCGGTCGTTCAACATATCTTCTAACCAGCGAATCGTATTGATGTCCAAGTTATTTGTTGGTTCGTCGAGTAACAAAATATCAGGATTTGAAAACAACGCTTGCGCCAATAAAACCCGCAATTTCCAACCGGGAGCGACTGCGCTCATCAAGCCAAAATGTTGTTCAATTGGAATATCCAAACCAAGTAATAATTCGCCCGCACGTGATTCGGCGGTATAACCATTAAATTCAGCAAACACAGTTTCTAATTCTGCGGCGTGCATATAATCATCTTCTGATGCTTCTAGATTGGCGTAAATGGCATCACGTTCTGACATTGCCGCCCACATTTCTTTATGCCCCATTAGCACTACATCTATAACGCGATAATCTTCAAAGGCGAATTGATCTTGTCGTAAATTCCCTAATCGTTCATTTGGAGAAAGGCTTACATTGCCTGCGGACGGTTCTAAATCACCGCTCAAAATTTTCATGAATGTGGATTTACCACAGCCATTTGCGCCAATCAAACCGTAACGATTACCGTCACCGAATTTAACAGAAATGTTTTCAAATAATGGCTTTGCGCCAAATTGCATGGTGATATTTGCGGTAGAAATCAAAATGGGTTTCCTAAAATCGAAATGAAAAAATGGGGGATTAAAAATTAAACGAATGAACAAATGTAATCGGTAAGTGTGTGAACGCGCATGGTGAATTGTGAATTTTCAGGAACATTGAAGGCTTCGCCACCTTTCACAGGTTTCCAGTCTTCGTTCGGCAACAAAACATCTAATTCACCGCTTTGAATCTCCATGATTTCAGGCACGCCAACATTAAAAACATATTCGCCAGCGAGCATGAATCCAAGTGTTTTGGTTGTTCCATCTGCAAATTTAACGGTGCGACTAATAACATTGCCATTGAAATACACATTGGCTTTTTTAATAACAGTGACATTATTGAATTCAGACATAAGTCTTTCCTTTTTATATTTAAAATTAAGTTTTTTCAGGCTCTGGAACGTAAATTATTTTTTGTCCAGGATAATTTAAGCGAATTTTATCGAGCGTGTATTGTGTCAATTCCGCACCTTTCCTGACTAAAACTGTACCGTATTGGTCACACACATCACCCAATTCCAATTTACCAGGTGTTAAATACACGAGTTTGTACAAATTCAAATCGTTATCTTCAATGGGTAAATAAAACACGGGATTACGCTGCAGAATACCCAAGAAAACTTTAACTAATTTTGGATCAAGTTCTGCACCGCTGGCTGTGTAATCTAAATGACGTGCAACATTTTCGGGAATCGAACGATCCTCACCAAACATTTCACCAACCATCATTGCGTCATACAAATCGGCTACCGCTAAAATTCGTGCGGCAAGTGAAATTTGTTCGCCTTTCAAACCATCCGGATAACCTTCGCCATTAAATTTTTCGTGATGATGCCCAACAGTATCTAAAATATTCGCATCGGTGATAATTTTTGATAACAAATATACACTTGCATTGACATGACGCTTTACCAAGTCTGGATCTGTTTCCAGCGTCATATCACGAACAATTTGACTGAAATCTATATCCAGTTTCAAAAAGCCAATGTCATGAATCAAACCGGCAAGAAAAATATGCTTTTGAAAACTTGGCGATTGCCCAAGCTCTTTTGCGAGTTCTCGTGCATAACATGCGACACGTTTACCGTGCAGTGCTAGTTTTGGTACTGCTTTGTGTTGCGCTAAAAGCAAAATCTCTAATAATCCATTGTTAAGCATAACAGTAAGCCTCCAGTTGATTTTTAAACACGTACAAATTTATGATTGTGGCAAGTTGGACATGCTGGAATTCGGCTAGCCACTTTAAAAGCGATTTCTTTGCTACAGTCATTACACGCAAATGTCCCTCCAATCGTAATGTCACCACTTTTATATTTATGTGTTTCAGCACGTAATTCCAATTTAACTAATTCAATACGTGTTTTATCGGCAACGCTCAAAAATGCATCCCACGTTAAATTTTCGACTAGTTCGATGTCAAATTTTAACCACTCACTCAATGAATTATTATTGTGATCAGCTAAAGCTGCGACGTTTTGAACATCACGCTTTACTTGTATCGAAACATGTTCCAATTCTTCAGCTGTTAAATCACTATTGTCATTGATTTTTTCTTTAGAAATCTCAAAAGCATCCGTAAAAGAATTTAGCGTATCTTCCATCGCGTCATGTAAATGGTGCATAAAATCGCTGTAAGCGTTAATCAATTTTTCTGTATTCATAAATAAAACCCTCGGATGAAATAATTAATAATATGGTTATTCTAACACGTTTTATGCGAGCAAATTATCCAGCAGCATCATGATAAACCTACCCATTAACGAAAAGGTTGCACAGCGTGAAAGACCTATTTTGAATAGATCTCTGGAGTGATTTCTTTACGAATTCATAAAGGGCAAGGCAACAACGAAATCATGTAGAAAAATCGCTAAATAGTTATCTACCCAATGCAATGCTCTATGCAAATTCGAATGCCCCATTTAAGCAATAAGTGAAACAATAAAATCAATTTCTTCATTTTCTAAATTAGGGTACAGCGGCAAACAAATAACCTCATGCGAGATTTTTCGGGCAACAGGTAAATTCGATTGTGCAGCCGATGGCAAACTTCGATACATTGTAAAATCACTAATTAGTGGATAAAAATAACGCCGTGCAAAAATACCGTTGGCTTTAAGTTTTTCATAAAGTAAATCTCGATTCTGAGCATTTACAAAAATCGGAAAATACGCATAATTCGCAACGTGTTCGCCCACATTTGCACAACGAATTCCCGTCACATTTTTCAAGCCTTCGCGATAACGCGCATCAATTATTTTACGTTTTGCCAAAGCGTCGTCGATGCCTTTGAGTTGCAACAAACCGAACGCCGCATTAATTTCGCTCATTTTGCCATTGATGCCGGCCGCGACAACCGTTACTTCATCGACAAAACCAAAGTTTTTCAAATGATCAATACGGTGTTTGGTTTTTTCGTCAGGGCAAATAATCGCGCCACCTTCAAACGTGTTAAACATTTTCGTCGCATGGCAACTTAACACCGACAAATCACCGTGATTCAACAAACCACCGTCGTTATCTTTCACGCCAAAGGCATGCGCCGCATCGTAAATGACTTTCAGATTATAGTTATCGGCGATTTCTTCAATTCGCGCCACATCGCACGGCTAACCATAACAATGCACCGGCATAATCGCAGTAGTTTGTGGCGTAATCGCTGCTTCAATTTTGGCTGGGTCAAGATTCAACGTGACGGGGTCAATATCGACAAATACCGGTTTAATCCCGTTCCACAACAACGAATGCGCCGTCGCAACAAATGAATACGGCGTGGTAATGACTTCGCCGGTAATGCGTAACGCTTGCAACGCAGTAATTAACGCAATCGTGCCATTGGTAAAAAGCGAGATATGTTTTACGCCTAAATACTCACGCAACGCTTGCTCAAGTTGTTGATGAAACGTGCCACCATTGGTCAGAATTTTATTGTCCCAAATTCGTTCTAAATATGGGATAAATTCTTCTAATGGTGGAAGTGTCGGTTGTGTGACGTAAATCGATTTCATGAATCATCAATCTCATCAGCTAACGCAATCAAGCGTTTTTTCAATGGTTCTAATTCAGCCAATGTCATGGTGCGAATCGTTGCGTGAGCGACTTTGCGACCTTTGCGTGGCGCTTTTGCGTACAAATGCAAATGCGCGTTTGGAATTTTTAAAACGTCTTCACTTTCGGGTTTGCCACCAATAAAATTCACCATTGCAACGTGACCCACAGCCACCGTTGAACCCAAAGGCAAATCCAAAATGGCGCGTAAATGGTTTTCAAATTGGCTGGTCTCCGCGCCTTCAATCGTCCAATGTCCGGAATTATGCACACGCGGCGCAAATTCATTCGCCACCAATTCGCCATTTACTTCAAACAATTCCAACGCCAACACGCCAACGTAATCCAACTCTATCATTAAGCGTGTTGCATATTCTTCGGCTTTGGCTTGTTGCGAATCATTTTTACGACTTTCTGATACACGCAAAATGCCGCCTTTATGCACATTTTCAGACAATGGATAAAACGCCAATTCGCCCGAAACACTTCGCACCGCAACAATGGAAATCTCACGATTGAAATTCACAAAGCCTTCCACAATCGCCGCTAAACCTTCTAATTTTTCCCATGCCAATTTCAAATCAGCTGCCGATTTCAAAACAGATTGTCCTTTGCCGTCGTAACCTTGCGTGCGGGTTTTTAAAATCGCGGGATAACCAACTTTTTCCATCGCAGCTTGCAAATCATTCAAACTATCGACAGTTGCATAAGGCGCGGTTGGAATGCCTAAATTGTTTAAAAACTCTTTTTCAACCAACCTATCTTGGGCGACGGCTAATGCTTTAGGCGATGGATAAACTTGCGTGCGAGAGGTTAAAAATCCAGCCACATTTGCAGGCACATTTTCAAATTCATACGTCACCGCATCGGCGCGTTCAGCGAGTTCGGCGAGTAAATTTTCATCATGGTAATCACCGTGCAAATGACCGCCTAATGTTGTGGCACACGCACCTACTGATGGATCTAAAAAAATAAAACGAATACCTAATGGATAACCCGCCAAGGCAATCATGCGAGCCAATTGTCCGCCGCCTAAAATTCCTACTTTCATAATGTGTTCTCGCGCGGGTCAGAATTTTCCAACGCCGTGTCCGTTTGTTGTTGCCTAAAATCATTCAACGCCTGACGATATTCCGTGTGCTTGTTGCTGATAATTGCCGCTGATAATAATGCCGCGTTAATCGCACCTGCTTTGCCAATTGCCAACGTTCCGACGGGAATTCCCGCTGGCATTTGCACAATCGATAATAATGAATCCATGCCGCTTAATGCTTTCGATTGAATCGGAACGCCCAAAACGGGAATCGCCGTTTTTGCCGCTGCCATGCCAGGTAAATGCGCCGCGCCGCCTGCACCCGCAATAATTACTTCAAAACCTTTGCCTTCTGCACTTTCGGCGTAAGCAAATAATTTATCAGGCGTGCGGTGCGCGGAAACCACTTCGACTTCGTGCGGAATGCCGAGTTTTTCTAATGTTTCGGCGGCAAACTGCATCGTTTCCCAGTCCGATGTTGAACCCATAATAATGCCAACTAATACGGTCATTTTAATTCTCCCAAAACATCCAGCATCACTTCTACATTCGCCGCCGAATCATTCAACGCGGGAATGTAAGAATAATCTTCGCCGCCGGCTTCCAGAAAAATATGTTTATTTTCCATCGCAATTTCTTCGAGCGTTTCTAAACAATCGACCGCAAAACCAGGGCAAACTAAGTCCACCGTTTTCACGCCTTCTTTCGGCAATGCTTCCAGCGTATCGACGCAATACGGTTTCAACCATTCAGCTTTACCAAAACGAGATTGAAACACTAATCGCCATTCGTTTTCGTTTAAACCTAATTTTTCCGCCAATAATGCCGCTGTTTTTTGGCATTGATAAAAATACGGATCGCCTTTTTTCGTCAGCATTTCGGGCAAACCGTGAAATGACATAACCAACAATTCATTTTTAGGTTTTTCGCGCCACGCCGCTTCAATCGATTTTGCTAACTCCGAAATATAACGCTCGTTTTGGTGATAATCGCTGATAAAACGGAAATTCGGCAAATGCCACAAACTGTTAAATTCTTGAATCAGCGAATCGTAAACCGAAGCGGTAGTTGTCGAAGAATACTGCGGGTAAAGCGGCAACACGATAACGTCAGTCACGCCTTGTTCTTTTAATTTGCGTAATTGCGCGGGAATCGACGGTTTGCCGTAACTCATCGCATACTCCACGGATACATTTTCAAAATTGAATCGCGCAGCAACATTTTCTGTTAATTGGCGCGTCAAATAAGTGAGCGGCGAACCTTTTTCAGCGTTCCAAATTTTGACGTAGGCTTTCAGTGATTTTTTTGGACGAAATGGCAAAATAAAACCGTGTAAAATTGGCAACCACACAAAACGCGGAATGTTCACCACGCGCTTATCGCCTAAAAAATCTTTTAGAAATTTCCGCACTGCTGGCACGGTTGGCGCCGCTGGCGAACCTAAATTCACCAATAAAACACCGATTTTTTTATTTGCCATTCTCTAAACCTAGCGACTAATTAACGTTAAAAATTCAGCACGGGTACTAATTTCTTTGCGAAAAACACCCTTCATTACAGATGTGGTCATCACCGAATTTTGTTTTTCGACACCGCGCATCATCATGCACAAATGTTTGGCTTCAATCACAACTGCTACACCGCGTGCGCCCGTTGCTTCTTCAATCGCATCCGCGATTTGTTTGGTGAGCTTTTCTTGAATTTGCAAACGCCGTGCGTACATATCAACCACACGAGCGATTTTCGATAAACCTAAAACTTTACCGTCAGGCAAATAACCAACGTGGCATTTTCCGATAAATGGCAATAAATGGTGTTCGCACAATGAATATAATTCAATGTCTTTCACGATAACCATGTCTTCGCTGTCCGCCGTGAAAATCGCGCCATTCAAAACTTCTTCTAAGGTTTTTTCGTAACCATTGTTTAAAAATTTAAAGGCTTTTGCGGCACGTTTGGGCGTGTCGATTAAACCTTCGCGGGTTAAATCTTCGCCAACGCCTGTAATAATTTGTGCGAAATTCTCTTCCATAGCTTTCATAAACGGTAAATCTCAAAGGAAAAATAAGTTAATAATGTTAAAAAGTGTAGCACGCTACTTTGATTTGTCACGTTTTGCAGACGTAAAAATGGCGTAAATCAACACACGACTTACGCCTATATTTTTTAAACCTCGTGATAAATCGCCGCGCCTTCTTCTAAGAATTCTTGCGATTTTTCGTCCATGCCAATTTTTAACGCTTCTTCGTCAGCAATGCCTTTTGCCGCCGCGTAATTTCTAACGTCTTGGCTGATTTTCATCGAACAGAAATGCGGGCCACACATCGAACAGAAATGCGCGACTTTTGACGATTGTTTTGGCAAGGTTTCATCGTGGAATTCACGCGCTTTTTCAGGATCTAAACCGATGTTGAATTGGTCTTCCCAACGGAATTCAAAACGCGCTTTTGACATCGCATTATCCCGGGCTTGTGCGCCTGGATGGCCTTTGGCTAAATCTGCCGCGTGTGCCGCGATTTTGTAAGTCACAATGCCTTCGCGCACATCTTGTTTATTCGGCAAACCCAAATGTTCTTTTTGCGTGACATAACACAACATCGCGCAACCATACCAACCGATATTTGCCGCGCCAATCGCTGACGTAATGTGATCATAACCAGGCGCAATATCCGTCGTGAGCGGCCCTAACGTATAAAAAGGAGCTTCGCCACATTCTTCGAGTTGTTTTTCCATGTTGACTTTAATCATGTGTAACGGAACGTGTCCAGGGCCTTCAATCATGGTTTGGACATCGTGTTTCCACGCGATTTTTGTCAATTCGCCGAGCGTTTCGAGTTCGCCAAATTGCGCCGCGTCATTCGCGTCATATATCGAACCGGGACGCAAACCGTCGCCCAACGAAAATGACACGTCGTAGGCTTTCATGATTTCGCAAATGTCTTCAAAGTGCGTGTACAAGAAACTTTCGGTGTGGTGCGCCAAACACCATTTCGCCATAATTGAACCGCCGCGCGACACAATGCCCGTCATCCGTTTGGCGGTTAACGGAACGTGATGCAAACGCACGCCTGCATGAATCGTAAAATAATCCACACCTTGTTCGGCTTGTTCAATCAACGTGTCGCGGAAAATTTCCCACGTTAAATCTTCGGCTTTGCCGTTCACTTTTTCGAGAGCTTGATAAATCGGCACCGTGCCAATCGGCACAGGCGAATTACGCAAAATCCATTCGCGCGTTTCGTGGATATTTTTGCCGGTCGATAAATCCATAATCGTGTCACCGCCCCAACGAATGCCCCACAACATTTTTTCGACTTCTTCTTCAATCGACGACGTGACGGCAGAATTCCCCAAATTGCCGTTGATTTTCACCAAAAAATTGCGCCCAATAATCATCGGTTCAAGTTCAGGGTGATTGATATTACACGGAATAATCGCCCGACCACGCGCCACTTCGTCCCGCACAAATTCAGGCGTAATCACATCAGGAATCGACGCACCAAACGAATCGCCAGGATGTTGACCTTTCCACAAATCGCGCATTTCTTCCATTTTTTGGTTTTCACGAATCGCGATAAATTCCATTTCTGGCGTGATAATGCCTTGGCGAGCGTAATACATTTGCGAAACATTTTTGCCCGCTTTCGCGCGACGCGGTTTGCGAATTAGCTCAAAACGTAAATCGGCAGTTTCTGGGTCATTCAAACGTTGTTTGCCAAAATCTGAACTCGGTTCGTCGAGTTGTTCGGTGTCGTCGCGTTCCAAAATCCACGCCGCACGCATTGCGGTTAAGCCTTTTTTCAAATCGACTTCCACGTTTGGATCGGTGTAAACGCCGGACGTGTCGTAAATATAAAGCGGACCATTTTTTTCGACCGCTCCAAAATGAACGGGTGTGTCAGATAACGTAATTTTACGCATGGGAACTTGAATATCAGGGCGCGAACCTTGAACGTAAATTTTTTCTGATGCGGGGTACGAATCGATTTTGATATTGCTTGCAGTCATGGTGGCTCCAAAATTAAAATAAAATGAAGCGGAGAAAAGTTTGATGGGCTTTCCTACGCCAGTACGAACTGGAATCAGGTTCAAAGGGTTTTTCTCAGCCCTGCAACATCGCAAAGCACCCCTAGCCGAAATAGATGTAGCGGTAAATTAAAGGATAAGTTAACGAATTGCAAACCTACAATCAGTATCCAATTAAGAAAAATGACAACATTTGCCAGCGTCTTAAACTAAAATTACAAAAATGCTTTATTTCTGCCATTCACAAAATAAAAACTAAAAATCACATGATTCAATTACTTACTCCTTGGTTACTTGCTGCGCTACCTTTCCCTTTACTTGTTTACTGGCTCGCACCAGTGAAATTAAATACGCACCAAAGCGCGTTACGTGTGCCGTTTCTAGGAGATATCTCTCAAAATGGAACGATTTTAATCTCCTCAAAAAAACATCAATTACACTTATATTTAGGGGTATTAGCATGGATATTTTTAGTTTTAGCCTCGACTCGCCCACAATGGTTAGGTGAACCGATTGAGCAAGCGATAAATGGACGTGATTTAATGTTAGCCGTCGATTTATCAGCAAGTATGCAGGAAAAAGATTTTATCTTAAATAAAGATAACGTTGATCGTTTGACCGCGATTAAATCGATTGCGACAGATTTTATTGAACGACGTGTCGGCGATAGAGTGGGACTGATTTTATTTGGCACACAAGCGTATTTACAAGCACCATTAACCTTTGACCATAAAACAGTCGCGACGCTTTTAGATGAATCGGCAATTGGTTTAGCGGGCGATAATACCGCGATTGGCGATGCGATTGGTTTAGCGGTGAAACGCTTGCGAAATGAATCAACAAATAGTCGTGTGTTGATTTTGCTGACCGATGGTGCAAATACCGCTGGTGAAATCTCACCAATCAAAGCGGCTGAAATTGCGGCAGCAAATAATTTGAAAATTTACACCATTGGCATTGGCGCAGATGAAATGTTAGTTGGGAGTTATTTTGGTTATCGAAAGGTTAATCCATCAGCCGATTTAGACGAGAAAATGTTACTGAAAATTGCTGAAACGACAGGTGGTTATTATTACCGTGCTAAAAATCTGAACGAGTTAGCTAACATTTATATGCGACTAGACGAACTTGAGCCCGTTGAAAAAGATAAGCAGTATTTTAGACCAAAACAGGAATTATATTTTGTGCCATTGTTGCTGGCGTTAGGATTAGCAGGTGTATTGAGTTGGAGAAAAACGAAATGATAGAAATAATGAACAACTTCCATTTTTTAAAACCTTATGCTTTTTTGGCGTTATTGCCGCTACTTTATTTAATGATACAAAATTATCGTAATCATTCCAGCACTATCAAGCATTGGACAAAGTTTTGTGACCGTGAATTATTACCCTATTTACTTGAAAAAAGTGGCGAAAAACATTCAAATATCACGTTTTGGCTGAAAGGTTTTGCTGCACTTTTCACGATTTTTGCCCTCGCTGCGCCAAGCTGGAAGCGTTTGCCTGCGCCTGTTTTTCGTAACACTGCGTCATTAGTCATTGCATTAAACTTATCCGAATCAATGAACGCCGAAGATATAAAACCAAGTCGATTAGTTCGGGCACGTTACAAAATTGCGGATTTACTTGCCCAATATAAAGACGGGCAAATCGCATTATTGGTTTATTCTGGCGCGGCATTTATGGTTACGCCGTTGACCAATGACATTGAAACGATTCAAAGCCAATTAGAAGCCTTAACCACACACATCATGCCGATCGCTGGCAATAATCCCGTTGCAGGTCTAACAAAAGCGGTTGAGCTTTTAAAGCAAGCTGGTTTGCCACAAGGACATATTTTACTGATTAGTGATAGTGCAGAAGTTGCGGAATCGGTACCGTTTGCGAAAAAATTAGGTGGGTATCGTTTATCGATTTTAGGGGTCGGGACAACCGAAGGTGCACCAGTGGCATTGCCAGAAGGTGGTTTTGCAAAAGATGAATCCGGGAAAATTATCGTACCCAAATTACAAACTGCTGAATTAAGCAAACTCGCTGCAGCAGGAAATGGAAGATTTCAAATGCTGACAGCAGACGATAGTGACGTAAAGAATTTATTACGAATGTTCGACATGCCTTTAGCACAAACAACCGATGACAAAACAAATTTATTTTTTGAGCAATGGGAAGATAATGGCGGGTGGTTGATTTTGCTGGTTTTACCGTGGGCAGCATGGCAATTTCGAAAGGGTGCGTTTTATTTAGCTATTTTATTTTTGTTACCGTTGCCAAAAAATAGTTATGCGTTTGATTTACAAAATGTGTGGCATACGCCTGACCAACAAGCACAGCGTGCTTATGATAAAAAACGATTTTCACAAGCCGCCGAAAAATTTGAAAATCCAGAGTGGAAAGCAGCTGCAAATTATCAAGCTAAAGATTTCGAAAAAGCTACTGAACAATTTCAACAAACAAATAATTTTTATAATTTAGGTAATGTGCTAGCAAAAAAAGGACAATTAAAGGAAGCATTCACGGCCTACGAGCAAGCAGAAAAAGAAAATCCTTATGACAATGACGCAAAATTCAACAAAGATCTTGTCGGAAAGGAATTAGAGAAACAGCAACAAAAACAAAAAGATCAGCCACAAGATTCACAAAAATCTGAACCAAAAAAAAATGAAAAGTCGGACAGTGATTCTCAAAAAAAAGAAGGTGAAAATAAAGAATCCAATTCAAAACCAGAGGAAAAAGAAGAACATAAAGCGGGGAATAATCCAGATAAAAAAGAAGATTCAAAAGAAGAGAAATCAAAACAAGAATCTGAACTAGAAAAACAAAGCGAATCGAAAAATAAAGCTAAAAATGAAGCGAAAAACCAAGTTCAAGCTGAAAAGATAACCACTGAGCAAGCACAAGCAAATGAACAATGGTTAAAGCGCATTCCTGATGATCCATCAACGTTATTGAAGCGAAAATTCAAATATCAATATAGCCAACAACAATAATTTATTCGCTACGAACGTGTTTTCTCAAACTTTTCGTGCTGTAAAGTGCATTTTTCGCTAAATTGAACTCATCCAATAAAACGGCAATTTGTTGATTAACCTTAATCTGAATTTTGCCGTGAACTATTGTAACTAAATTGTAATTCTACTCTGGAAAATGATGCGGGCGATGATAACAATGACTTGCAAACGTTAATCACCCAATGATTTCATCGGCATTCCGTACCTACCAAAAGGAATTTGTAAATTAAAGTTCAAGTAGGCATAAATTCTTTATTGTGATTGAAGTTTCTGTAATGCTTTAGCAACACGCTGTGCATCCATCGCAGGATCTACATCATCGTCAATTTGACGAAGCGTTAAAGACGGATCGAGAATAAACGTCCAGCGTTTTGCCGCTTTGACAATTGACATTTTCACGCCATACGCCTCTGTAACTTTCGCATCGGGATCAGAAAGTAGTGTAAAAGTAAGTTGATGTTCTTTGTGAAATTTTAGCAAATCCGCAACATCGTCTGTACTAATACCAAAAACCTCGGCATTTTGATTTCGAATGATTTTAATAGCATCACGAAACGCACATGCTTGAGTAGTACAACCTGGTGTGCCTGCTTTAGGATAAAAATATAGCACTGTCCAACCTTTTCCCTCGCGGCTTGCTAAGTCTAGCGTGCTGCCATCTTGAGCATGCAGCTGAAATAGCGGTGCTCGCTGACCAATACTTAACTTTTCTGCGTGAACAAGCCCGATAGATGTAAGCAATGACAATATAAAAAATCCTTTTATGATTGTTGAACCAAAATGTATTTTTTGCATGACGGACCTCTATAATGAAGCGTGAAAAAAATGAAAACTACTGAAAAGGAGATTCAATTACGTACTTAATGGAAAGCTTTGACGCCTATATTATCTGCTAATTTTAAAATGCGTCATTTCTTTTGCTAAATGTTGAGTTTGCTCACTCAATGATTCTGCCGCAGCAGCCGATTGTTCAACTAGAGCGGCATTTTGCTGCGTGACATAATCCATTTGCGTCACCGCTTGATGAACTTGATCAATGCCTGAATTTTGTTGAATTGAAGCCGCTGCAATTTCAGACATAATGTGGGTGACATTTTCAATTGCACACACAATATCTTCCATTGTTTTCCCTGCTTGCTCTACTTGCGTGCTACCACCTGATATATTTTCAACTGAATCATTGATTAACCGCTTAATTTCACCTGCTGCATTTGCAGCACGTTGTGCTAAATTTCTAACTTCAACGGCCACAACTGCAAAACCTTTGCCCGAATCACCAGCCCGTGCAGCTTCAACAGCAGCATTCAATGCCAAGATATTCGTTTGAAATGCAATATCATCAATCACTGTAATAATATCAACGATTTTATGTGACGATTCCTTAATCGTTGCCATTGTTTTCACGACTTCGTGAACCACTGAAACGCCTTTTTTCGCGGTTATTGATGCGCCTTCCGCTAATTGATTTGCGCGTTTTGCATTCTCAGTATTTTGTTGCACCGCAACTGATAATTCTTCAATGCTTGCAGCGGTTTGCTGCAAACTCGAAGCTTGTTCTTCGGTTCGATGTGATAAATCGTTATTTCCTGCTGCAATTTCATTTGAGGCAGCCGCAATCACTTCACTCGTGTTTTTGATTTCACCCATTAACAATTTTAAGTTATCCACGGTGGTATTCATGCCGACTTTCACAGAAGCGAATGCGCCAACATAATCATCGTGAATATGTTGCGTTAAATCACCTTCTGCTAATGCCTCTGCGACACGTAGCACGTCACGCAAACTTTTTTCAGTGGTCTCAAATAATTGGTTAATCAATTCAGCTAATCGTTTGCCATAACCAACTTTATCGTGCGTTGTCATTTTGACGCTAAAATCACCGCAATCTGCACCCGAATAAACAATAGCTTCTATTTCTTGAACGATTTTTTGCAATTCGTCTACGGTGTAATTCACGCTATTTTTCGTTTGTTCGAAAACACCCGAATAGGATTTGGTGATTTTTTGATTTAAATCGCCAGCCGCCAACGCATTCGCAACGTGAATAACATCGTTTAATGTTTCGCTTATTGTGTCTAACGATGAATTCATGCCTGTTTTAATCTTATTGAAATCACCATTGAATTTGCCCGTTATACGAGAATTCAAATCACCTTGTGATATTTCACCCATGGTAATGTTCACGCTGATAATAGCGTTATTTAATACGCCACGCATTTTACTAAGTGAATTTAGCATCACACCTAATTCGTCATTTGAATTAGTTTCAATTTCCAAACTCAAATCGCCATTTGCAATGGCTTCCATCATTTTTTGAGCTATGGTAATTGAAGAAATAATTTGACGAATAATTAACAAGCCTAGTCCTATTGTCATCAACAAGCCTGAAACTAAAGCTGTAATTGACATTATCAATATAACTTTATAACGACTTTTTGCGTCTTCGTATTCTTGTTTAGCAACAACTAATTGCACCTCAATAAGTTCGGAGAATTTCCCACTAATTGGATCAATCGCGGGATACAGTTCGTTAATCGAAAAATCGGTCACAGCAACATGGTCATTTCGATTTAGAATTGCTTGTAAATTATTAATTTTGGGTTGAATTGATGCGAATAGCGGCTTAATTTCAGCAACTAATTTCTCTTCTTGTTCGACCAAAACGGTTGCTAAATAGCCATCCCATTTTTCTTGGATTATTTTTTCAGCATCATCAACATTTTTAATGGCTTCTTGCCATGAAACATTACCATTTCTGACTTTGTGGGTTGTATCGACGATATTAACAGCGTACATATCCGCGATAATTTTTAAATCTTTTAATGGTACAACGCGATCGAGGTAAACAGTTTGCAATCCATCATTAGCTTGTTTCATGCCGTACAATCCCATTACACTTAATGAAATGGCGAGGACTGACATAATACCAATGATTAAAAATAAACGATTTTTGATGGTGAGATTATTTAACATTTAATTTTCTTATACATAGTTTGAGTTTAAAAATCCGGATTTCAAGTATATAAAACCTCAAAAATATAACTCGAAAAGGAAGCATGAATATTGGTCTGGTGACACGGTTAGTGCGTCGTGATTCAATATCTAAAAAAGCAGTTTTTTTGATAGATACAGAGTATATCGACACTTAGGCAAAACTATGTAATTGATTTTTTATGCCAATTAGAAAATTAAAAAGCATGAATTAACTTTGAGCTTGCGAAATGATTTTCTTTACACGTTACGAATTCAAAAAAAAGCTGGATTTACCGTTTTCAAAATTACGCCGAAATGGGTCTTAAAAAGCGAGTTTCATTTTTTTACGATAAACTACGCGTATTATAAAAACGGAATTATCATGAAAATACTAAACTGCCAAGACGCAGATATTAAATATTGGTTGGCATTATTGCGGATTGACGGCATCGGTTGCAGAACGTTTGCAAACTTAATTGAAGCACACACACCCGAAGAAATTTTCACTGCAACAGAATCTGAATTGCACTCATGGGAAATTAAAAAAACATTTGTCGAAGTGATTATAAAATTTGATTGGTCACTGGTGGATTACGATTTGCACTGGTTGGCGCAACCGAATAACGATGTTTTAAAAATCACGCACCCACTTTACCCAGATCAACTCAAAGAAATTTACGATCCACCACCATTATTATTTATTCGAGGTAATTCGCACGTTTTAGCTTACCCACAAATTGCAATTGTTGGCAGTCGTAATCCTTCGGCGTTAGGGAATAAAACCGCATTTGATTTTGCGTTTGAATTGAGTAAATTTGGCTTTGCAATTACCAGTGGTTTGGCATTAGGTATAGATGCAACAGCACATCAAGGTACGTTAAGTGCGGCAGGTTTTACGATTGCAGTAGCCGGAACAGGATTAGACCGGGTTTATCCGTCAAGTAATCGGGATTTAGCGCTAGAAATTGTAAATACAGGTGCAATGGTTTCCGAATTCCCACCTGGCACGATGGCAAAAAGCTCAAACTTCCCACGTCGAAATCGAATTATTAGTGGACTTTGCCAAGGCTTATTAGTTGTCGAAGCTGCTCAAAAAAGTGGGTCACTGATCACCGCCCGCATGGCGTTAGAACAAAATCGTGAAGTTTTTGCCATTCCAGGTTCGATTTATAGCCCACTTTCTCGTGGTTGCAACGCAATGATTAAGGAAGGCGCAAAATTAGTCGAATCACCACAAGATATTATCGACGAATTAAACCAGTATAAATCACGAATCACCTCTTTGCGTGCCGAACCTGAACAATCATCACTTGATCTCGATGGACAAACATTATTAAATTTAGTTATGTTTAGCCCGACTTCGATTGATGATTTAGTCGAAAGTTCTGCACAATCTGTTGAAGGTATTGCCGCGCAATTGCTAATGTTAGAGTTGCAAGGCTATATTGAATCCACAGCCGGTGGTTGCTATGTCCGAGTGAAGTAAAATAACGCTTCACATGTCGCAGGTACGATATTTTTTTAGTGGCTAGATTTAAAAAAAATGGTATCGTTATCGTGGTTTCGTTTAACCGTTCAAAATTTTAATAATAATTACCTAGGAGATGCACTAAATGTCTGTAGCAAACGTACTTAAATTGATTAAAGATAACGAAGTAAAATTCGTTGATTTCCGTTTTTGCGATACTCGCGGCAAAGAACAACACGTTACTTTCCCTGCTCATTCAATCAGTGAAGATACTTTCGAAGACGGCAATATGTTTGACGGTTCGTCTATCGCTGGTTGGAAACACATCAACGAATCTGACATGATTTTAATGCCTGATCCAAGCACAGCCGTCATGGATCCTTTCTTTGATGACAACACGTTAATCATTCGTTGCGACATCATCGAACCTAAAGATATGCAAGGTTACGAACGTGACCCACGCTCTTTAGCAAAACGCGCTGAATCCTACTTGAAATCTACAGGCATTGCAGACACTGCATTCTTCGGTCCTGAAAACGAATTCTTCATTTTTGATGACGTTCGTTGGGGTTCTGATATGAGTGGCACTTTCTTCAAAATTGATTCTGAAGAAGCAGACTGGAATACTGAGAAAGTTTATGCAGATGGCAACACAGGACATCGTCCAGGTGTAAAAGGTGGTTATTTCCCTGTACCTCCAGTCGATTCATTACAAGATATGCGTTCGACAATGTGTGAAACATTAGAGCAAATGGGCATGGTTACTGAAGTTCACCATCACGAAGTTGCAACAGCGGGTCAATGTGAAATCGGTGTGCGCTTCAACACATTGGTTAAAAAAGCGGACGAAGTTTTAGAATTAAAATACGTTGTCGCAAACATCGCACACGCTTATGGCAAAACAGCGACTTTCATGCCAAAACCAATAGTTGGAGACAACGGTAGCGGTATGCACGTTCACCAATCATTAGCAAAAAATGGCGTGAACTTATTCACAGGTGATTTGTACGGTGGTTTGTCTGAAACCGCATTGTTCTATATCGGCGGCATTATCAAACACGCAAAAGCGTTAAACGCTTTCACTAACGCGTCAACAAACAGCTATAAACGTTTAGTCCCAGGTTTCGAAGCACCTGTTATGTTAGCTTATTCAGCACGTAACCGTTCTGCGTCAATTCGTATTCCTTTCGTTCGTAACCCCAAAGGTCGTCGTATCGAAGTCCGTTTCCCAGATTCAACAGCAAACCCATACTTGGCATTCTCTGCGATGTTAATGGCTGGCTTAGATGGTATTCAAAACAAAATCCATCCAGGTGAAGCGATGGACAAAGATTTGTATGATTTGCCACCAGAAGAAGAAAAAAATATTCCACAAGTTTGTCATTCTTTCGATCAAGCCTTAGATGCTTTGGATACTGATCGTGATTTCTTGACTAAAGGTGGTGTATTTACTAACGACGTGATTGACGCTTACATTAAATTAAAAATGGAAGAAGTCACCCGTTTGCGTATGAGTACACATCCAGTTGAATACGATATGTATTACAGTTTGTAAAAACTTGCCGTTTTAAGTTACGCACAAAAGAACGCCCCAATTTCTGGGGCGTTTTTGTATCTACTTTTCGAAGAATTAAATTGGTCGCTCCATAATATAAAATCACAGAATCGTGAAACATTTTAAAGGTGTTTGGTAAGTTTTCAAACAGGGTTTTTCTCTAAGTTATGCTTGCATTAGCTTTAATTGAAGTTCCGCATAAAGTCGAAAATTGCCATCAATACTGTGGAAAGTTGCGCGTTATGTTCAAGCGCACTAGCAATAATAATTCTATCGAAGGATCTTTGTGAATGGGTGACAATGAAACTGCCCGTGTCGCAATCGCCGCTGTCATGGGCAAAAGTTCGACACCTGCGGGAGTGAGCGCATCATGCAACCAATCATCGGCATTATACGGCAGCGTTAATCTGCCACCTTGATTAGCCAATGCGATTTCAAAACACGACACTGGCGAAACTAACACTTTTTCAGCATTTTCAATTCGTGCTAACCAAGAAGCAGGAAAACGATGATGTTCTTCGTTAATCCACCAAAACCAGATGAGGGTATCCAGCAAAATTATTTCAGGCATTCCCAATCCTCTTCGGCAGTTATTGGGCTAATAATATCGCCAAGTGTTTTTGCTTTTCCTGCGATAGATACGGGCGGTTGACGTTTAGTGCGAGGTTTAAATTCTTCCATAATCGTCACCATAATGCGTGCGCTTTCAATGTTTGGCTGTTCATTGAGCCATTGCACTTGACCATGATTAAGTATTGTAAGTTCTTAACATATTGGTAACTCCGTAATAATAAAGCAGTAATTTTTCCTCACGCCACGCAATACAAAACCGTTTCTTCGCTGTGAATGGTGTATGTAGAATTTAATCACTGCGTTTTAACTCTCGATAAAAATTTTCATGCGAACCGAGTAATTTTAAAAATCTAGTTGCTTCATCATATTTGTAAGCCAACAATGTGAGCTGTCCGTTACATTTGAACTTTAAAGTGGACCCCATTGTCCAGACAAATAATGTCTTAATTTAAGATAGAGTCTGTTTACACTCCAGCTGAATGGCGCTGTCCCATTTTTTTAAACCAGAACTGATGTTTCTGTTGTTGCGTATTTAT
>BJHG01000007.1 GCA_014191975.1 Methylococcaceae bacterium
TTTATCACCGTTAGCAAAAACAGCAGTTTCTCAAATTACGGTTTAACGTTTTCGTTTTTAAGAATCTAAAAAAAGTAGGTTTCAACCTGCTTTTTTTATGCCTAAAATTTTGGCATAACGGCTAATAATTTTTGTGTATAAATGTGTTTCGGATTCGTAACGTTGGAAAAACCATTTACCCATCACGAACGTGTCAGGATATTCGCTTCGGTAAATTGGGCTGATTCAATAATGGTCAGGACATTGAGCAATCAGCAACGTGCCATGTGCCATTTTCGTAGGCATAAACCAAACGGTGCTGTGCATCAATGCGTCTTGACCAAAAACCTGATAATTGATGCTTTAGCGGTTCTGGTTTTCCTAATCCCGCGAAAGATTCACGTTGAATATCTTTTATCAGCGTATTGATGCGTTTTAAAATCGCACGGTCAGTGGATTGCCAATACAAATAATCTTCCCAACCTTTGCTTGAGAATTTAATTGTCATCTAATAATTCTCTGGCAACGCCATTGTCCGCGCGCAATTCAGCAACGGATTCAAATAATCGCTGTGCGCCTGTTGGATTTCGCAATAAATAGGCTGTTTCTTCAAAACTTTCATAATCTTCCAATGACATAATTACTACTGGTTTTCTTTTTTGATGCGTGACAACGACAGGGGAATGGTCATCATTGACGGTTCGCATGATGTCAGCGAAATTTTGACGGGCATAGCTAAAAGTTAATGCGTTCATGTTGTGACCTCGTTTCAAAGATTTTTTAACAATTTATCGTATTCAGCGTGTGAGCCAATCCAAAACCAAACAATTGTTTGGCTGTCTTTCATTACGCCAAAATATGCTGCACTTGTTCATCGAGCGGCAACTTTTCAAGTTTTTGTACCTGCATCGCAATGAGGTCGTCTTCTTCCATTGCCACCGCGTTTTTGATGTTGTCGAGGCGTTTTAAAATGTCGTTGGGCATCGTTTAAAGTTCCGTTTCGCTAATTTCGGCGATTTTCATAAAATGTTTTAGCAATCCGATTTTTAAATCTTCGTTTTTATGAATCGGTAGCGAAATGCGAGCAGGATTCCCAGCTTTTATATAAACGTGATGGCTGCCATTTACTCGCACTGAACGCCAACCTCGAATTTCAAGCAATCGCGCAAAGTGTTTTCCTGAAATGGATTTCACACCACAATCTCCATGACTCTGTCGTTTTGAGCCAGTTCAATGTGGTCTAAATCCACATAAAGACAGGCTTCAACCGCTTCATAGATATTTGTAAAAAGCTCTTCAATCGTATCGCCTTGTGTGGCACAGCCTTGAATTGCGGGAACTTCTGCCCAAAAACCGCCTTCTTCTGCGGGGTGAATAATGATTTTTAATTTCATGGCTATTTGTCCTGATTGATAGTGTCGAGGCGTTTTAAAATATCGTTTTGCATTACAGTCCCATTTTCAAAATATCGTTAAATCAAACAAAAAGGAAAAACACTGTCATCCACGCACCAACCGAACACCAAAGTAATGGCCCTTAAAGTCGTCGTTCGAACCGCCGTAGCTGAAGCCGACATACCACGCATTGACACTATTGCTAGCACTAGGCGAGGAAGACCAAAACCATGGCTCATTTTCAGGAAAAACATCTGCATCAATGTAATTTCCTTCTTTTCCTTTGATTTCATCGATTAACGATTTTAATTCATCAACGTCAGGAACACGCCAATCGTTATAACCAGCGTAACCTTGTTGATTGAATGTATCGGGGGATTTTCATTGCATCGTCCCATGTAAATTGTTCAGCATCTCCCACAACATTTCCATTTCCCCATCGTTGCTCATGAGCAAATCGTAACCACGTCAAACCAGTTTCAGTGTCGGTTGCAATGCCGTCTTTAATGATAAATTTCCCAATTTGCTGTTCTGTAACCAGCGTTTTGCTTGCCAGAATCTTGTCGGTGATACTCAATAAATTGCGGGTTTTGTGTAATGCTAATCCCGAATTTTCTATTATTTTCGGGAGGTTTTTGTTTTCATCTGACTTCATAAAGCGTTCCTGAAACGTACTTATGCAAAATGCTAGAAATGAAGGCTTGATGTGGAATGCCTTGTTGCAACGCCGCTTTTTGAATGGCTGTGAAATCGCTTTCAGAAACTTTGATATTCACGCGCTTATTTTGTTGAAAAGATTGTTTGGCGACGGTTTCAATAAATTGTTTTCGTTCTGGTGTCATCACAGATTGAAATTCACCCGCGTCAAAAGCATCGAGTAATTCTTGTTCTTCTGCGTCTAAGCTAAATTCTTTCATGATTCACTCTTGTTCAAGTAGTGTTTAGTGGCTTTGCGACTTGGAATAATGGTTTTTAAGAAAATATCGGTTTCAGTTTCAACATACGGTACCAAATAAATGTAGTCGTCGATTTTAATCACAAACATTCGTTGATGCGCGTAATCCGTCGTATTCGGATGTTCGACATCATCAAGTAAATTCCCCGATTGCAAATTGAAAACCGCCGTTTCAAAAGAGATACCGCGCTCTTCGATGAGTTTGCGATTTTTCTCTGGATTCCAGTGAATTGGTTTTTTTATCATTCAAAATGCCTGTATTTAGTGGAACGACGTGGATTCTAAACCACGTCGCCACAATGTAAACCTACTTCGTCAACAAATAATCCACCCAAAGATTAGACAATTTTTGTTTAGGCTGCTTTCAATTCAAAATGTAATTGCTGTTTTTCGGCTAGTTTTTGATAAATGCTATCGGGGCATAATTCCAAACCGTTTTTCCAACACAACGCGCCTAATTCTAAAAAAAACTGCTTGAAATAAGCCTCATCTTTTAACGGTAAAACCAATTCTGCGTCTCTATCGACTAACGGCTGTAAATCGTAATCCCCGTAGGAATTATCAGAAAAATAAAGTCGCAGCGTTCTTTGTTGTAAGTAATAAGCACGAATAATTTTAATCATTGTCAGCTCCCGCAATACGTTGTAAAGGTTTTAAAGCAACAGCTAATTCCCAATTTTCGCGTAATTCTTGTTGATGGTCTTTTGCCCATTCGCGCACTAATTTGACTGCTTTGCTAGGTAATTTCCCTGCTAACAATTCACCAGTTTCGATAGCAAATTGCGCTTGTTGCCCTTGATAATCAACATGAAAATGAGGCGGATTGTGGTCATCGTTGTACATCCGAATGTAAATACCGAAGAAATAAGAAATGACGGGCATTTGGGTTTCCTTTTGAAGATTAAACAGTGACGCAGATTTTAAACCACGTCGCCACAATGTAAACCTACTTCGTCAACAAATAATCCACCCAAAGATTAGACAATTTTTCCTGCACAGCGTTTTGTTTGAGGCGTGCATTTAAGTTCGGGAAATCGACTTTATCCAAATCCTGATCTTGGTTGTAACACGAATAAACAAAGAACTCTTTGCCGGTATCTTTATCAACGTGTTTGCACAAACATTGAGCGCAAATGCCTTTCATCATGCACTGCATCGGCGAATTGATTGAACCGACCGCGTGATGCGCTTTGGTCAAATACGGTTTCAACACATCAAAACGCGCGTGCTTCACAGCTTCCATCATTCTGTCCGACCCAATTACAATCAAATGGTCAACATCCGCAAGTGAAATTGGTTGTTCGCCCAATTCACCTTTGCCGTAAGCAATCATCGATTCCAAAATGTTGCCAACAAATGTTTTATCTTGCGAACGGGTTGATGTGAATGGCTCAACATTTTCGCCTTTATTGACAGACCAAATCACAATATCAGCTGCGGCTTCCACGTCTTCGACTTTAAAACGATCTTGTGCCAAATTGTAACCCGCGAAATAAATCACTTTATTTCCCGCGTTGCGTAACGCTTTGCCGATTGAAAACAACACCGCATTTCCCAAACCACCACCGATTAACAACACAGTTTGACCTGTTGGAATTTCAGTTGGCGTGCCTGTTACGCCCATCAACACAACGGGGTCGCCAATTTTCCACGTTGCACACAACCGTGACGATGAACCCATTTCCAGTGTAATCAACGAAATCGTGCCTGCTTCTTTGTTCACTTCTGCGCCTGTCAACGCCAAACCTTCTGCTGCTAAAACTGTACCTTCAACCGTCGGCGCAATCGCTTCATAATTTTGCACACGGTAAAATTGACCCGCTTTAAATTTTTCAGCTGCCAACGTTGATTTAACTACCAACTCAATAATCGTCGGCGTTAAACGGTTGATTTCAACAATCGTCGCATTGAAAGCCGCATCCAAACGCGCAAACAAGTTTTTCGCCGCCGCATCACGTTCATTTTGTTGGGCAGGATTTAAATTGGCTAATTCTTGCTCAAATAATTTCACGACATACGGATAACCATTTTTCGCACTTGCCATCGCTTTCACAACGTTACCCGCATAAACTGGGTGATTGTCGCCGTAGAAACTGATGAATTTACCGTCTTTTTGATACGACGTGAGTGGCGCAGGTTTGCCTAATTTCGGCATTTTTTCGTCGTGCATTTCGACCAACGAAATCGCGCCATTTTCAAATTCTGGTTCGTAACGTTGGAAAAACCATTTATCCATCACGAAGGTGTCAGGATATTCGCTTTGGTAAATCGTGTTCGGAGATGTTCCAGCGGCAACGTATAAATTACGCAATGGCACATTCACAGCGGCTTTGGTTTGGGTGTTTTGGAAATCAACTGAAACCAAATGTCCAAATTCATCGGCATTCGCACCGACGGGACTCATGAATTCTGCCAATGCAATGCCCTCTTCTAAGGCTTCGCTGATTTCTTCGTGGTTTTGACGATACGCAGGCGCGTCTTTGATGCCTTTGCGATAGAACAACGTCACGCCGCCCCATGATTCAACGAGTGGTTGAAAATCTGGCAATTCATCTTCTTCTTTGGCGCGTTCACGTTCAGCAACAATCGCTTTTCCGTGCGCTAAAAACTCGTCCAAAATACCATTTTCTTCTTCGTCATAACGGGCGCGAACTATTTCGTCTCCGTAAAGTTTCGTTAAAATTTCATAACGATGCAGAATTTTTTCAACTTGAACGGGATAATACGCCATCAATTCCGTTGCGGTATCAATCGCCGTTAACCCGCCACCAATCACGCCCGCAGGCAAACGCACTTGTAAATTTGCAAGTGAAGAGGCTTTTGCTGCGCCCGTTAATTGCAACGCCATCAAGAAATCCGACGCTTTGCGAATGCCGCGTAGGAGGTTGTTTTTCAAATCAATAATCGTCGGTTGACCCGCGCCCGACGCAATACAAATATGGTCAAAACCCATTTCCCAGGCATCATCAATCGTCAATGTGCCACCAAAACGCACGCCGCCGTAGGCGCGAAAAGTTTGACGACGCAACAACATCAAATACATAACTTTTAAAAAGTTTTTGTCCCAACGCACGGTAATCCCGTATTCCGCCACGCCACCAAAACCTGCCAAAATACGTTTGTCCAAATCTTCGTAAAGGTCTTTGAAATCAGAAATCGGCTCAGGCAAGTTGTTTTCGTCGCCTGTTAATTCGACGGGCAACGGTTCCAATTTCAAACCATCAATTCCCGCCACCGCAAAACCTTCGTTGAGCAAATAATGGCTCATCGTGTAACCCGCAGGACCTAAACCCACAACGAGTGCGTTTTTACCGTTATACGGCAACATCACGGGACGTTTGACGTTGAGCGGATTCCAGCGCGTCAATAAACTGTAAATTTCAAAACCGTAAGACATAAACAAAACGTCGGTTAAAACGTTAGTTTCGATTTGTGGAATGTTCACAGGGTCGGTTTTTTGGTAAATACAGCCCTTCATACATTCGTTGCAAATCCGATGCCCCGTGCCTGCACACATTGGATTATCTAGGGTCACAATCGCTAACGCGCCAATGTTATCGCCGCCACGCTTGACCAAATTCATCTCTGAAATTTTTTCATCAAGCGGACAACCGATGGTGGTCACGCCTAACGGGTCAGTTTTAAAAATCTGCGTTTTCTTGTTAATCATGCCTTTTGAACATGAATCGGTATCACGTTCGTGGCAGTAAATACAATGATTCACTTCCGATAAAACTTGGCGTTCGTTATAACGCGGGTCGGTCAATTTGAAACCATCACGACGGCGACGATGTTCGCCCATCCAAACGTTGAATTCGGTTCTATCAATCAGTTCGTGTTCAACTAAATTATCGAAATCCCGTTTTTCAGGGAATTTGAAACTGAGCCAATCTGCCACCACGTCGTTATCTTGTTGTGCGACAAAACACCAACGTTGCACGACCTCCATTAATCCAGCGGTGAATTCGGTTAAATCGGGCGCGTTGAGAATGTCAGCGAATTCGGTTGCTGCGAGTTCATGAGCTTTTAATTTGTCGCGTAAGGCTTCGGCTTGCAAATCAGCATTTTCATAGTTGCTTTCTTTGCCTTTTGCCAACGTTTTGTAATGGTTTGCCAATGAACCAATCACCGCGCCAACTTGTGCGACGCGATGTTCGTCGTCTTCGGTCGTGTTCGCTTCGGGAAAACCTGCTTCGATTAACAAATCAAAACGATTTAACACATCAGGCATTTTCCAATCGTCTGTTGTTTGACCTTTGAAAACCACGCCTAATTTTTCGACAACTTCATTTTTAAACGTAAAAATCGTTTCGATTTCTGATTGAATGTGTGATTTTTGCGCTTGATGTTCGGCTTCAACATTGAATAATTTGGCGACAAATTTACCAACATAAGGTGCGACTTGAACGAGCATCGCTGATTGCTTTTCGGGCGATAAATCCGCGCCTTGTGTGTTGCGATACGAAATATAATTTTCGTACAAATCGGCATCGTGATATTTCACGGATTCATCAAAAACCCCGAGTAAATCGGTCAATCGCACCGAATCGTACAAATCAGCGTAGTTAAAATTAGCAATGCCGAGAGTTAAATTTTTTTGTGTCATAAGTTCCCTATTCAGGTTTTAAAGTAAAAATAACAAAAGAATCAGATAGAAAAATTAACTTTTCACACTGATTCTTTTTAAATGCACTTTTCTGTGCCAAAAAATTACAAAATGTATCGACTTAAATCTTCATCTTTGACTAATTCACCAAGATATTTATTCACATACGCCGCATCGACCACCACTTTTTTATCGCCTACATCCGAGGCTTCAAACGAAATTTCTTCTAACAATTTCTCCAGCATAGTATGTAAACGACGTGCGCCAATGTTTTCAGTCGTTTCGTTCACTTGCCAGCCCATTTCCGCAATGCGTTGAATACCATCTTTAGAAAAACTCAAATCTACGCCTTCAGTTGCCAGTAAAGCCGTATATTGTTCGGTCAACGAGGCATTCGGCTCGGTCAAAATCCGCACAAAATCATCCGCTGACAATGCACTTAATTCAACGCGAATCGGGAAACGTCCTTGTAATTCAGGAATTAAATCAGATGGTTTTGCGACATGAAACGCCCCTGACGCAATAAATAAAATATGATCAGTTTTAATCATGCCATATTTGGTGCTGACCGTACTGCCTTCGACAAGTGGCAACAAATCACGCTGCACACCTTCACGTGAAACTTCACCGCCACCACTTGATTCAGCGCGTTTACAAATTTTGTCAATTTCATCTAAAAACACAATGCCATTTTGCTCAACGGCTTCAACCGCTCGCAACCGAATATCATCTTCATTGACTAATTTTTCTGCTTCTTCTTCTTGCAAAACTTGTAACGCTTTGCTGATTTTCATTTTACGTGATTTAGTTTTTTCGCGTCCCATGCTTTGAAACATACCCTGCAATTGACTGGTCATTTCTTCCATACCTGGAGGTGCCATAATTTCAACACCAATTGCGCCGCAAGCTACCTCAACGTCAATTTCTTTATCGTTTAAATCACCATTACGCAATTTCAATCGCATTTTCTCGCGCGTCGTGTCGCCGTTTGGCGAATCATTGGACGACCAGCCTTCTGCACGCGGAATCAAAATATCCAAAATACGTTCTTCAGCTGCATTCGCTGCTTCGGTTTTCATTTTTTCCATTTCAGTTTGGCGCGTTATATTTACCGCTGTATCAACCAAATCACGAATGATCGATTCTACGTCGCGCCCGACATAACCGACTTCAGTAAATTTTGTGGCTTCAATTTTAATGAACGGCGCATGTGCCAGCTTCGCCAAGCGACGCGCAATTTCCGTTTTTCCCACGCCCGTTGGTCCAATCATCAAAATATTTTTTGGTGTAATTTCGTCGTGCAAAGTGCCAGTGATTTGCTGTCTTCGCCACCGATTCCGTAATGCAATCGCGACGGAACGTTTCGCGCTCGATTGTCCAACAATATGCTTGTCTAATTCATTGACAATTTCTTTTGGTGTCATTTCTGTCATTTTTTTAGCCTTTTATTTCAGTATCAAGTTCTTCGATACGCAAATTGTGATTGGTGTAAATGCAAATATCTGCCGCGATATTTAACGATCGTTCGACAATTTCACGCGCACTCAAATTCGTATTTTCAAGTAAGGCACGCGCGGCTGCTTGGGCAAATGAACCGCCTGAACCAATTGCCATTAAATCAAATTCTGATTCGGGTTCAATGACGTCGCCTGTGCCAGAAATAATCAGCGACGTTTTAGAATCGGCAATAGTCAAAAGTGCTTCTAATTTGCGTAATGCTCTGTCGGTGCGCCAATCTTTCGCCATTTCTACTGCTGCACGCGTTAAATTACCACGATGTTTTTCAAGCTTGCCTTCAAAATGTTCAAATAAAGTGAACGCGTCTGCCGTCGCACCGGCAAAACCGGCAATCACTTTGTCATGATATAAACGGCGAACTTTGCGAGCATTGCCTTTCATAACAGTGTTTCCCATTGTGACTTGTCCGTCGCCGCCAATCACGACTTTTCCGTCACGTCGTACAGATAGAATAGTTGTGCCTCTAAACACGATTTTCTCCAGAGTTAAAAATAAAATCTAATTTTACAGTTTTCACAGATTTCGGGGCGTAAAAATAATTTTGTGCTATAAAATATCAGTTAAAATACAAATTTCCTACTTTACTACTCAGGTATTTACTATGACAAACCCTATTATTTTTAGCGACAGTGCAGCCACGAAAGTTCACGAATTGATTGAAGAAGAAGGTAATGACCAGTTGAAATTGCGTGTTTACGTTTCAGGTGGTGGTTGTTCAGGCTTTCAATATGGCTTCACCTTTGACGAAGAAGTGAACGAAGACGATACGCAAATTGAGAAAAATGGTGTAACCGTTTTAATTGATTCAACCAGTATTGGTTATTTGGCAGGTTCAGAAATCGATTATAAAGATGATTTAAATGGCGCGCAGTTTGTGATTCGTAATCCTAATGCGACAACAACTTGTGGTTGCGGATCATCTTTTTCGGCTTAAAAGAAATCATGGCAAATATTCAGGCAATTCGAGGGATGCACGACATCCTCCCAGACCAAACACCCTTATGGCAATATGCAGAGAAAACTATTCGTGATGTTTTAGGTAATTACGGTTACAGCGAAATTCGCTTACCTGTCGTTGAAAAAACAGAACTTTTCAAACGCTCAATCGGTGAAGTAACTGACATTGTCGAAAAAGAAATGTACACGTTCGATGATAGAAATGGTGATTCATTAACGTTACGTCCAGAAGGCACAGCAGGTTGTTTACGGGCTTGTTTAGAACATGGTTTATTACATAATCAAGTCCATCGCCTTTGGTATTACGGCGCAATGTATCGTCACGAACGACCACAAAAAGGACGCTATCGCCAATTTTTTCAAATTGGTGTTGAAACCTATGGGATGGCGAGCGCGGATATTGATGCCGAATTATTATTTTTAACTGATCGACTTTGGAAACGCTTAGGCATTCGTGACAAAGTGCGTTTACAGCTAAATTCGCTTGGTACCATTGCCGAGCGTTTGATTTATCGTGATGCATTGGTTAACTATTTTGAACAGCATTTAGATGCCTTAGACGAAGACAGTTTGCGCCGTTTAAAGTCGAATCCGTTGCGAATTTTAGATACTAAAAATCCTGCAATGATTGATGTTGTAAAACATGCACCAGAATTAATGGATTATTTAGGTGACGATTCGCGCCAACATTTTCAAACAATCTTAGATTCATTGATGGATTCAGGTGTGAGTTATGAAATCAATACCCGTTTAGTACGTGGTTTGGATTACTACAGCAAAACCGTTTTTGAATGGGTCACAGATGAACTCGGATCACAAGGCACAATTTGCGCGGGTGGACGTTACGATGGATTGATTGAGCAACTTGGAGGCAAAGCAAATTCCGCTATTGGTTTTGCGATGGGCATGGAGCGTTTATTGTTATTACTCGAAACGCTAGATTTAAAAATCGAAAACTCAGTTGATGTGTATTTAATTCGTGTCGGTGAAAACGCTGAAAAAGTTGGTTTACGTTTAGCAGAGCAATTACGAACGGATATTCCGACATTAAAATTACAAGTTGATTGTGCGGGCGGCAGCATCAAAAGCCAATTCAAAAAAGCCGACAAAAGCGGCGCAAAGTTCGCACTGATTTTAGGTGAAGAAGAAGTTGCACATGGTGAAATTGGGATAAAATCATTGCGTGATGCACAATTTGAACAGCAAACGTTAGTAATGTCTGACGTAGTTAATTTTTTACATATAAACATTTGTGCCTGATTATTTCGTTGAAATTTTAGGTTACGTTGCGGCAACCTTGACGACTGCATCTTTCTTGCCACAAGCGATTTTAACGATTCGCACTCGTGACACCGATGGATTGTCACTTTCAATGTACAGCACATTCACACTAGGCGTTTTGTGCTGGTTAATCTATGGGATTTACTTGAAAAATAACGTGATTATCGTGGCGAATGTGATTACGTTATTTTTAGCATTTTTAATTTTAAGTTTTAAAATCTACAACACTTTTTTCAAAAAGAAAGCGTAAATTTAGTCTAAATTTGATTTATTCAGATTAATCAGTGCAAGCCATCCAGCACGCAGTTAAAATCCAATAACCTCAATATCAGATTCAAAGGCATAAAAATGATTAAAAGTATGACCGCGTTTTCAAATAATGAAGCAGAATTAGGTGATTTAATAGTGAATTGTGAATTACGAACGGTGAATCATCGTTATTGTGATTTGTCGTTCAAAATTCCTGAACGGTTGCGTTTTATCGAAAGTGATGCTCGTACAATTCTTAGTGGAAAGCTCAATCGCGGTAAAATTGAATGTTCGTTTAATTACAAAAAACAAAACCTTGAAGGACAAGGCTTGACTATTAATTTAGAAGCCGTTGCCACGTTATTGAAAACAACACAACAAATTGAAAATTTGATGTACTCTCCAGCCAATTTTTCAGCATTAGATATTTTAGCGTTACCTGGAATTCGACACGAAGCGAGCGTTGATAGACAAGTTCTACACGATGGTTTAGTGGCATTAATTCGAAAAACGCTGACACAATTGATTGAGACTCGTGAACGTGAAGGTCGTCAATTAGCTATTTTAATTGAAGAGCGTTGCGTAAAAATGCAGGGCTTTGTTTTTCAAGCATCACAACGAATGCCTGAGGTTTTGATAAATATCCGTACAAAATTGCACGAGCGCGTTGTTGAATTGGTTTCAAATCCTGACATGGATAGAGTGGAACAAGAATTGGTTCATTTGACACAAAAACTCGATATTGCAGAAGAGCTTGATCGTTTAAAGACGCACATTACTGAAGTATTACGAATTATTAAGCAAAAAGAACCTGTTGGTAGACGACTCGATTTTTTGATGCAAGAAATGAATCGTGAAGCTAATACACTTGGTTCAAAAGCGGCGGATATTGAAATGACTCAAATCGCAATTGAGTTAAAGGTGTTAATTGAACAAGTACGCGAGCAAATTCAAAATATCGAATAGGTATATTTTAAAATCAGTAAATTCCTACATTATTACAAATGTAGATATAATAAAGAAATTACACGAAATGAAAAAATCGCAGTTTATTTTTTATACAATTAAAATAAATTTTGTCTCTCATAATTCATTCACATTTAATAACTAAAATTTAAACGTTGTTTCTTCTAACATTCATTTCAAGAACATTTCAAGAACATTGTTTTGATATGAAATTTAAATTTCTCGAGAAGTTGTTTTTTTATTGTATGCGAGGTTGCTACTGCTAAGTTTAGTTATTTGAGGCTTTAAAAAAATGCTTAACCGCTTATCTTCAAAATCTGACAACTGTTAAAATGTCAGCGTATTTAACCTAACTTTGATAATAATTATGCAACCTTACGTCGCACCACCCGAAGAAATTGACGAAATTCACGTAGTCAAAACATCAAAATATATTCCACTCAAAGATCACGATACGCCTGTTAAAATTTTATTTACGGGCTATCTTTGTACTGTTGCAGTGGGTTATTTATTTGCTATTATTCAAATTCTATTTACGCACGGTATGGCGGACGGTAAATTTGGCTTATCCGTCGATGATATTGTGTACAGTTATTATGGAAATCGTTCAGGAACTGTTTTAGAAACACAACTTAACGGCTCGATGAAAGATAAAGCCTCTGAACAAGAACGTTTCGAGATTATTCAATGGGTGCGTGATGGTGCCGATAAAGACGATTATATCGATAATGGCATTCAAAAAATTATCGAAAATAAATGTATTAGTTGTCACAACAAAGAAGCAAGTGGTTTGCCAGATTTTTCAAAGTTCGACAATCTAAAAGCATATGCAGCACAAGATACCGGGACAACTTTTGCTTCATTGACACGTGTTTCACATATTCATTTATTTGGCATTAGTTTTATTTTCATGTTTGTCGGACTCATTTTTAGCTTCGCTGAAACAACTCAAATGCGGTTGAAATGCGTTGCAATCGGAATGCCTTATGTCTTTTTGATTGCCGATATTTTGTCGTGGTGGCTGACTAAAATTCATCCAATGTTTGCAATGCTTGTAATCATTGCCGGTATCGGAATGGCGGCATCATTTGTTTACATGTGGGTGATTTCTTTGCTTGAAATGTGGCTTTATAAACCTGTTTTCGTCAGTGGTTTAGGTATGCACTATTTACAATGGCGAGATAACGTTAATTCTAAAATGGTTGGCAAAATTGCAGATTCTATTTTCAATCTAATCAGAAAAATCCAGCAGTTCATTTGTAAGCATGCCGTGATAACTGTAATGCCTTTGCTGCAAAAATTTCTGGGAAAATTATGGGATTTTTTACTGAGTAAAATCAAAAAATAATCCCCGTTTTAATGTTTGTTTTTGCGCGATAACGAATCGTTCGTATCGCGCATTTTTATGTAAGCCTATGAAATTCGCACTACAAATCAATTCCAGCCCTTATCATTCATCTGCTAGTTTGACCGCATTTCGTTTTGCAACGGAAGTCCTAGGGCAACATCATGAGATTTTTCGTGTTTTTTTCTATCATGACGGCATTTATCACGCACTGAAATGGGCGAGTCCGCCTGATGACGAAATTTCTATTTTCAAAAATTGGTCGGAACTTGCACAAAAATACGATTTAGATTTAGTTGTATGTATTTCTGCCGCACAACGGCGCGGTTTAATTAATGAAAATGTCGCAGATGGTTTTCGATTAGGAGGCTTGGGGCAATTGCTCGAAGCGACAATTTTGGCAGATCGTTTTTTAGTTTTTGGGTGAAATAATGACGAAGCGTTTTTTATTTATTCTTCGCAAATCCAGCTATAACGGAATTTATGTGCAAGAAATGGTCGATATTATTTTAACAACTGCTGCATTTGAGCAAGATACAAGTGTTTTATTATTAGATGATGCCGTTTTTCATTTGAAAACGAATCAAAATGCCCAAAATTCGGGTTATAAAAATACCACAACGTTATTTGACCTTTTTCCGACAATGGACATAAATCTCCTTTTTGTCGAAAGTGAATCGATGGCTGAACGTGGTTTAATTCCAGAAATGTTGACACAATCGGTACAGCTTCAATCACGAGACACGCTTGTGGATTTTATGACGCAATTTGATATTGTTTTTTCAAGTTAAGATTAAAAAGATAACAAATCACTGCAATTTTTCTTAAAAAAACGTGTTACTATCCCGATGCACTTAAATTAAAAACTATAATTATTTAGGGAGATATTATGGGTACAGTTATTGAAATCTCATTTTTTATGTTTCTTATTGCGTCAATAGCATTCGCACCACTAGGTTATTTTATTTACAACTACACAAAAAAAGACGGCGATCCATTTGGTGATTTCGAACATCCAGATACACATGCACATTCAGTTATTGACGATTTTGCGGAAAAAGTAAAAGAAAAACTCGTACATTAAAAAATCTAGGTGGCGTAATAGAAATTTTTTATTACGCCATTTGTACGTGATGCCCAAAAATAATATTTCCCAAGAAATTCTTATGTGCAGCTGTTCCTAGAAAAATTATAAGTTTAAATGTAAGTGCTGACCAGCTATTGCGTACTGGAAATGTCTATTTTTCAGATGTTCAAAAAGAAATTAGTTTAGCGTATGTTCCCGAAGCAACTCTTGGCGATTATGTAATTGTTCAAGTGGGTTTTGCCATTTCCGTTTTAGACGAAGATGAAGCCTTAGGGAGTTTTCAAGCTTTTCAAGAATTAGCCAAATTTCAGGCTACACCATGAATTATGTCAAAGCCTTTCGTAATACTGAATTCGCTCGAAATTTAGTTGGAAAATAAATCCCTGACAACTCAAAAATGGCGAATTATGGAAGTCTGTGGTGGTCAAACGCACAGCATTATCAAATACTGCATCGATCAATTGCTTGCCGACGACATTACATTAATTCATGATCCTGTTTGCGTCATCATGGTAAGTGTGTCGGAATTTTACTCAGAGCATTTAAATTCCAAGGTGCCGTCTCTATCA
Organism: Methylococcaceae bacterium; assembly: GCA_014191975.1. Taxonomy (GTDB): domain Bacteria; phylum Pseudomonadota; class Gammaproteobacteria; order Methylococcales; family Methylomonadaceae; genus UBA10906. The sequence goes on from BJHG01000007.1 coordinate 14,907, forward strand.
TACCTTCCAAATGATTTTCAACTTTATCCTCAAAATCACTTAAAAAATCCAATCCCGTTTGCGCCTCTACTGTGTCAATGGATGTGATAAATTGTGAGAGTGATTCTTTTCCTGTGACAGTTTGCGGCATAATAAACGCGAGTGCAAAAGCAGGTTTACTATCAGTTTCTTCCGTGACATAAATTTTATAAAATGCTTTCGGAATATCAACATGCCATAACGACGATACTATTGTTTCCGGAAAATGACTAAAAATTGGTCCCGTAATCACCCAGACTTTACCAAAGTTTTTCGCAAACAATGAAAGCTCCATTTCTTCCAAACGCTGCCAAATTTGTTGATTTAACTTTGGGCGCTGTGGACTGATATTTGTCATCAAAAAACTATCTGCTTGCGCGTATTTACCATATAGCATACTCATCGCATGATTCGGCGCGTTATGCCCACGATCAAAACCACTTTTGGTATAATCATCATGACTGACACGATTCAAACCACGCCAATCTGTTTGAAAATGGGACGGACGTTTTAAGCTTGGTGCGTTATCGGGAACTGGTGTTAGCGCATATTCCACCCATAATGGATTGCCGCGAAAATCCGAATAACCAACAATAAATCCATTATTTCGTAATACACGAAACCAAGTATTTATGTTAAATGTCGAAAGAGCTTGTGGAGAACCTTGGTACATTAACACAGGTCGCGCAATCAACATTTCATATCCGTAGCCACACAAAACCAGTGTTAATAATGGCATGGTGACACGTGGATACTTTTGGATAAACCGAAAGACGACTAGGAAAATCTGTAACATGTTATTCATAGTTTAAAACTTAGAAACCCAACGATTTTGATTCGTCGCTAATTTTTCTAACTTCCAAAACGGTGCATTTGCTTTTAATTCTTCCATTAAATAGCGGCATGCTTCAAACGCTTCGTTTCGATGCGCTGACCAAACTGCAACCAAAACAATCGGTTCATTAGGCAAGATTTCACCAATACGATGCACAATCAAAAAATCCAAAATTTGCCATTTAGATTTTGTGGTAGTGACCATTTTTGTCAATTGCTTTTGCGTCATTCCGTCGTAATGCTCGAGCATCATCGCTTGCACGTCGTCACCGTCATTAAAATCACGCATTGTGCCGATGAAAATACTCGTCGCACCAAATTTCCCATTCAATGCTAACGCATTTTGAAACGTTTGAATTTCAGAAAATGGTTCAAAGGCAACATCACAAATTTTTATCGTCATGGTTAGCCGCCAGTTACGGGTGGAAAAAATGCCACTTCGTCGCCGTCATTCACGACATGCGAACGTGTCACATAATCCATATTGAGCGCCGTCAAAATATTTTCAGCTAACGGAAAATCCCCGTTTACATAGTGCCAAACATCTAAAACTGTCAATGATTCCAACTCTGATATTGATAATGTTTCGGTTGAACGCCCGATTGTTTCTTTTAGACTGCCAAAATAACGTATCGTAATCATGATTTTTTAAACAACGTGTAAAAATTACGGGTAGAAATATCGGCAACCGAATGAAGTGAAATGCCGCGCAAATCTCCGACTCGTTGCGCGATGTGCTGCGCATATTGTGGATAATTCGGTCTGCCACGATGAGGAACGGGTGATAAATATGGGGAATCAGTTTCAATTAAAAACCGCTCGCTAGGCACTTTTTTCGCAACGTCTTGAATGTCTTTTGCGCTGTTAAACGTGACGATTCCCGAAAATGAAATGTAAAAATTCAAATCTAACACTTGTTTGGCGAATTCCCAATCTTCGGTGAAGCAATGAATAATACCGCCAATTTCACCCGCATTTTCTTCACGCAAAATTCGCAAAGTATCGGCTTTTGCCTCGCGGGTGTGAATAATCAGCGGCTTATTTAAAATTTTTGCGGCTTGAATGTGATTTCTAAAACTGTCGTGTTGCCGGGTGTAATCGCCTTCGGTACGAAAATAATCCAACCCCGTTTCACCAATACCAATCACTTTTTCATCCTGACCTAATGCGACCAACTCAGCAACGGTAGGATTTTTTCCCTCGTCTTCGTTGGGATGCACACCCACCGTCACAGAAATATCGTCGTAGTGCGCGACCAACTCACGCATCGCGGGATAGGCTTCTAAATCAATCGCAATGCACAACAAATGTTCAATCTGTTGATTGCGAATGTGTTCCATCAAGCACGAAAAATCATTTTGATACGGCGTTAAATCAAGGCGATCGAGGTGGCAGTGTGAATCAATAAGCATAATTTTCTCTTATTACATCGTGTAAGTTGGGCGTTCTAATTCTGATGTACCGGCTAAATACATTTCAATTTTATTTTTTATAGCAAAATCTTCTTCGCCAAATTGCACACCAATGCCCGTTAAACGATAACCATCAGACGAGCCCGGCCGTGTTTTCCAAATAACTTTACCGTTAATCAAAAAACGTTCCGTTTCTGACATTAAATTTAATAGCATAAAAACTTCTGAACCCATTTCATATTCATGTGTTGTTGGGACAAAAATTCCACCATTTTTTACAAATGGCATATACGACATACAAAGTGTATTTTTATCTTTAAGCGAGAGTGATAGCACACTTTGATTTGAGCTTTCAGCCATAACTTAACTCCGATTCAGTAATGACCACGTGATTAAGATCTCTTCCCACAATACTTGTTTGTTGATTTGAGTTTCAAGTCGTCGCCGACTAAATAACAATAAATCATAAAATTCAATCAATTTTATTGGATTCAAACGCACCGCAAGTTCACTTAATGGCACGTTCAAATCCGCATGATACAGATTTTTGGGCGCAGTTTGATAGCGATAGCGCATTAAATCAATCACCCACGAACTCAGCCAAAATAATAACGTCGCTTCCGGTAACTTTAACCACTGCTCCGCCACAATTACAGGATGACTTTGTTGTTTAGCAACTGAAAGCCATGCGGCAAAACAGTCGTGACGTTGTTGCGTGTGTTCGTCAGTGGCGTATTTTTTTGCGAGTAACGGCGCTCCCTGCGCTAAATTTAACACGATTTCTGCATTATTTGTTTGTTGCGAAAGCCACGGCAAAACTAAATTTTTATCCGGCATGACGACAGTAAATTTTTGACAGCGACTTTTAATCGTCGCGGGTAATTTATTCAGCCGATGCGTCACTAAAATCAACACAGTGCGTTCTGTCGGCTCTTCTAAGAATTTTAAAAACGCATTCGCCGCAGCATTATTTAACGCATCCGCAGGATGAATCAGAATCACACGATAACGTTCAAATTGCGGTTTTAAAGTCAGCTTTTCCATTAACGCGCGAATTTGCGCGATGGTGATATTTTTGCCGACTTCTTCAGGTTGCACGTCCATAAAATCAGGATGCGTTTGGGCTTTGACCAACAAACAACTGCCGCATTCGCCACAACTCAAACCGTCCGATTTTGGGCGTTCACACAATAAAGCGTGTGCGAATTGTTCGGCTAAATATTGCTTACCAATCCCTAACGCGCCGTTGATGAGTAGAGCTTGCGGCACGCGTTGTTGCGTCACATAACTTTGCAATTGTTGCCAATCGTTTTGTTGCCAAGGATATAATTTCATCGCAACAACGGACTCAAAACGTTAATAATGGCTTGTTGAACATCGGCGAGCGGCTGATTCGCTTTAATCAATTTTATACGCTGAGGGTGCAGTTCGACTTGCAACAAATACGCACGACGTACATTTTCAAAAAATTGTACTGTTTCCGATTCAAACCGATCAAACGCACCCCGTTTTCCGGCGCGTTCCATACCTATTTTCACCGGTGCATCGAGCAACAACGTTAAGTCGGGTCGTAAATTTCCTTGCACCAAATTTTCTAATCCTTCAATTGTGCTGATTTTCATATTTCGCCCACCGCCTTGATACGCATAGGTTGCGTCCGTAAATCGATCACAAATCACCCAATCGCCCCGCGCCAAAGCGGGTTCGATAACGTGTTTGATGTGCTGCGCTCTCGCGGCGAACATCAATAATAATTCGGCTTCTTCGGAAATCGCTTCACTTTTTTTGCTGAGTAATAACGTGCGTAGTTTTTCGGCTAACGGCGTGCCACCAGGTTCACGGGTAACGACGAGTGAAATTTTTCGGGCTTGAAAATAATTTTCGACAAATGCCACGTTAGTCGTTTTTCCAACGCCTTCGCCGCCTTCAAATGTGATAAATTTTCCTCTGCTCATTTCGTCCCCTCGTTTTAACCGTGTTCTTTTAACGAGCAATATAACATTTCAACTTCTGTTCGCGCCCACGATGTTTTTCGTAAAAAAGTTAAACTGGATTTGATGCTGGGGTCATTATAAAAACAGCGAATGTCTACCAATTCACTTAATTTACGCCAGCCATAATAAGCTACTAATTATTAAGTATTGTTTCCAGCGTCACGCCATTCAAATGCTGGAGAAGTTTTTTATCTGTCAAAGCGTATTGCCTCGTTTTTGTGACGTTGATAAATTTCGACGGCGGCATTGTGCGTGTCTAAGTTCTCAGAAAAAACGTGTGTGCCATCGCCTTTTGCAACGAAGTATAACGTGTCGCTCACGTCAGGATGCAATGCCGCGTGAATGGCTTCACGTCCTGCCATTGCAATCGGTGTTGGCGGCAATCCTTTGAAAGTATAGGTATTATAAGGCGTTGGTTTTTTCAAATCAGCTGTTTTAATATTGCCTTGATACGTTTCCCCCATGCCATAAATCACCGTTGGATCAGTTTGCAACATCATATTTTGTTGTAAACGGCGACTAAAAACACCGGCAATTTGTGCGCGTTCAAGCGGCGCAGCAGTTTCTTTTTCAATAATAGAAGCCAAACAAACGGCTTGATATGGTGTCGTAATGGGCAAATTTTCTGCCCTTCCCTGCCATTCCTGCTCTAAAATAATCTGCATTTTCGTATAAGCGTGTTTTAAAATCACTATATCCGTTGTGTGTTTCACAAAAAAATAAGTGTCTGGGAAAAATAAACCTTCAGGGTGATTTTGTGAAATCCCCAATTTTGCAGGAATCATCTCGAATGGTACGGATTGCAAAGTATGTTCAATATAAGGATTCGCGTCTAATTCGTGGCGAAGTTGTTTGAAATTCCAGCCTTCTGGGAAGGTTATGGCGTGCTGCTTAACTTTTCCCTGCACAAATAACGCTAAAATATCTTTTGCTGTCAACCCTTTGGTGAGTTCATATTCACCCGATTTTATTTTTTTATTTTCGCCATTTATTTTCGCCAAAAATTTAAACCAAAACGGTTTAATTTTCACATTTTGCGCGACCAGTTTGTTGGTGATTTGTTTAAGTGAATCGCCTTTTTCAATGTCAATCGTGACGGTTTTTTCAAATACAATTGGATTTCTGATGGCACTTTCGTAATCCATCCACAACCAGCCGCCAAAATAACTCAAGCCAATCAGCAGATAACCGATAATTTTATTAACTGGCATATGTGACTTGTTTTTGCTTTTCACTTTCTAACATGAGTTGTAAATTTTGGGTTATTTTATTTGCGGAATAAATTTGCCCATTTAATTCACGAATTCCCCAAATACCAATCACCGAATTACACACAAAAATCTCGTCAGCGGCGCTCAAATCGTGGATAAAAAAATCGTGTTCCATCACGGGAATTTGTTCCAAAATCCAGCCACGTAAAACCCCCGCAATACCACACAGATTCAAAGATGCTGTAAAAACTTGACAGTTTTTAACGTAAAAAAGATTCGTCATCGTGCCTTCAATCACCCGTCCGTTGAAATCAAGCATAATGCCTTCTTGAATCGCCGCATCATTCCATTCTGCACGCGCCATGACTTGTTCCAAACGATTCAAATGTTTTATACCAGCTAAATCCGGATTTAAACCCAATCGCGTTTTGCAGATTCGCGCGACAATGCCATCGAAATAATAACTTTTTGGATAATCGGGAAAAGGATACAAACTCAGAATGCGCGTCGGTTGAATAACATCAGGTTGGCGATAACCGCGCCCACCCGAACCGCGTGTGATTATGATTTTCAAAACGGCATTACCGACATTTTGGCAAAGCTGGTGAATTTCAGAATGCAGTAAATCCACATCAATTTGGGGCAGATAAAGCCTTTTAGAATCAGCGTTTAGGCGTTTCAGATGTTGCTCAAGAAAAATCGGCTGATTGGCGCGAACTTCGATAGTTTCAAACAAACCGTCGCCGTATTGAAAACCACGATCCATAATCGCAATAGTGTCATGCTGTTCACCATTGACGAGCATTTTTAAAATCGTGGTTTGTGTGGGATTTTTTATTGGTAACGTTTAAAAATCAACGTTCCGTTTGTGCCGCCAAATCCAAATGAATTTGACATTGCCACGTCAATTTTCATATTACGCGCCATGTTTGGTACATAATCTAAATCGCATTCGGGGTCTTGGTTTTCTAAATTTATTGTCGGTGGTGCAATTTGATTTTGAATACTCAAAGCCGTTAAAACAGCTTCAATACCGCCGGCCGCGCCTAACATGTGTCCAATCATTGATTTGGTCGAACTAATGGCAACCTTATAAGCGTGTTCACCCAAAGCCGCTTTCATAGCGTGTGTTTCGCCCAAATCACCTGCTGGCGTTGACGTGCCGTGTGCGTTGATATAATCCACGTCAGACACATTCAAACCGGCGTCGCGCAACGCATTTCGCATACAACGTGCCGCGCCTTCGCCGCCTTCAGACGGTGTGGTGACGTGATACGCATCGCCACTCATGCCGTAACCCACTAATTCTGCGTAAATTTTCGCGCCACGGGCTTTGGCGTGTTCAAGTTCTTCCAAAACAACTACACCCGCGCCGTCACTTAATACAAAACCGTCGCGGTCTTTATCCCACGGACGACTGGCTTGCTGTGGCGCGTCGTTACGACGTGACAGAGCTTTTGCCGATGCAAAACCACCCATTGCGGTCGGTGACGTGGTACAGCGTTCAGCACCGCCGGCAATCATGACATCGGCATCGCCGTATTTAATCAAACGCGCTGCGTCGCCGATGTTGTGCGTTCCCGTAGCACACGCGGTAACAATCGCAAAGTTTGGCCCTTTCAAACCGTATTTAATCGATAAATTGCCCGAAATCATGTTGATAATATTACCGGGGACGAAAAATGGTGAAATGCGCCGCGGTCCAGATTTGTCATACGTTGCATAACAATCTTCAATGCCGGTAATTCCACCAATGCCTGAACCAATTGCTACGCCAATACGCTCTGCGTTTTCTTCGGTGACGACTAAACCAGAATCTTCAAATGCCTGACAACCCGCTGCGATGCCGTAATGAACAAAACCGTCCATGCGTTTTGCGTCTTTTTCAGCGATGTATTGGATGATGTCAAAATTGCGAATTACACCACCAAATGTGGTCGCAAAAGGGGAAATATCAAAAGAATCAATTGCGCTAATGCCACTTTTGCCGCTGATAATACCAGCCCAAGTTTTTGCAACTGTGTTAGCTAAAGGCGTAACTGCGCCTAATCCTGTGATGACGACTCGACGTTTCAATGTTATGTACCGTAGAAAATAAAGAAGGAAAAGAATCGAAGATTCAGTGGGTGTCGTGGATAGACGAGTGTCCATCCACACACACTTTAAAATTAAGCGTGAGAAGTAACGTAATCAATCGCTTGTTGAACAGTGGTAATTTTTTCAGCTTCATCATCTGGAATTTCGCACTCAAATTCTTCTTCTAAAGCCATAACGAGTTCCACAGTGTCAAGTGAATCAGCACCTAAATCATCAACAAATGATGCGTCATTAGCGATTTCATCTTTAACACCTAATTGCTCAGAAACAATTTTTTTAACTCGTTCTTCAATGTTACTCATAATTTATTCCTCTTACAAAACAAGCGATTGAAATGACGCTTATCTTGGATATTGTTATTGTTTTTACTAAAAATGCCGCCATCAATTGGCAGGCAACGGGGTAAATTATACGGTATTATCCCGCAAAGTCACACATTTACGGCATGAACATTCCGCCATTCACATGAAGGGTTTCACCTGTGATGTAGGCTGCTCCCTCAGATGCTAAAAAGCTCACAGCATGAGCAATTTCTTTTGCATCGCCTAAACGTGCCAACGGAATCGCGCTTAATAAATGGTTTTTGATGTCGTCGCTGAGTTCTTTTGTCATGTCGGTATCAATAAAACCTGGCGCAACCGTGTTTACCGTGATGTTGCGTGAACCGACTTCTTTTGCCATCGATTTTGTGAAACCTATCATGCCCGCTTTCGCCGCCGCGTAATTGGCTTGACCTGCATTTCCAGTCGAACCAACGACGGACGAAATGTTGATAATACGCCCTGTTCTTGCTTTCATCATGCCGCGCAAAACCGCTTTACTCATGCGGAAAACTGACGTTAAATTGGTCGAAATAATATCGTTCCATTCGTCGTTTTTCATTCGCATCAATAAATTGTCACGGGTAATTCCTGCGTTATTGACCAAAACGTGTGGCGTGCCAAATTCGTCCGAAATCGCTTTCATCACGCTTTCGATTGATTCAGAACTGGAAACGTCAAGCGTTAAGCCCCTGCCATTTTCGTCCAAATACGTTGAAATTGCCGCCGCGCCACTTTCAGACGTTGCCGTTCCCAAAACGAAAAAGCCGTCTTCGACTAATCTTTCCGCAATCGCGCGTCCAATTCCGCGACTTGCGCCCGTTACCAATGCGATTTGTTTAGTCATTGAGTTGCTCCATTACGTTGTTCATTGTTTTTGTATCGTAAAGCGTGAAATGTTCGGCATCTTTGGCGATACGTTTATTTAGTCCGATTAACACTTTCCCCGCCCCACATTCCACAAAGCTTGTCACGCCTTGATCTGCCATAAATTTAATCGTATCCACCCAGCGTACAGGTTTATAAAGTTGTTCTTTGAGCGCGTGACGAATCAGCTCAGGCGATTGGTGCAAAAGCACGTCAACGTTGTGAATTAGCGTCACGCTTGGCGCGTGAATCGTGATATTTTCGAGGGCTTCGGCTAATTTTTCCGCAGCGGGCAACATCAACGCGCAATGTGATGGCACGCTCACAGGCAATAAAAGCGCACGTTTTGCACCCGCTTCTTTTGCGCCAATCATGGCGCGTTCAACAGCGGCTTTATGTCCTGCAATCACGACTTGACCTTGCGAATTAAAATTCACCGCTGAAACGACTTCATTTTTTGCGGCTTCGGCGCAAACTTTAACGACTTCATGGTCGTCCAAACCCAAAATTGCTGCCATCGCGCCAACGCCTTCGGGAACAGCTTGTTGCATCAATTCACCACGCAACGCGACAAGTTTTATCGCATCTTCAAAATCCAACGCACCCGCGCAAACTAACGCGCTGTATTCGCCCAAACTGTGTCCCGCCATCCATGACGGACGAACTGCACTGTGTTTTGTCCATACATTCCAAACCGCTACGCCTGTTGCAAGCATTGCTGGTTGTGTGTTGTGCGTTTGATTTAATTCTGCGTTTAACGCTTCGTCAGTGACTAATGCCCACAAATCTTTTTGCAATGCGTCCGAAGCACGTTCAAACGTCTGTTTTATTTCAGGATACGTTGCCGCTAAATCGCCTAGCATTCCTGTTGATTGCGAGCCTTGTCCAGGAAAAACGAAGGCTAAATTTTGTGTTTGTTCTGTCATATTTTAATATTTTTAGAAAAGGAATAAAGCTAAATTACCGAATAATTGCCCACAATTCATCAGGCGTATAGATTGGCAAGTTTACGGTTTTAAAATCTTTGCCATTGCGCGTCACAACACCATCGACAGCGACACAATAACCTGCGTGATATAAAACGGCATCTTCAAAATCACTAAAATCAGAATTAAGAGCCAATTTCAAAACAACTTGATTCACGTCAGCAATTGAAAATAATTCCAACAAACCTGAAATTGCCGTTTTTGCTGCCGCTCTACCAATTGATTTTGTCGCTAAATAATCCACTGTTGTGTTGGTTGTCGCACACAAATAACCTTGAATTTTTCGTTTTTCGACCGCAGCAAATAATTCAACCGCCACTTCAGAATAAGGCGCACGATTTAGCAACACATCAAGTACGACATTGGTATCAAACAAAATTTTCAAAGGTGCTTGCTCTCTAAATACTTTTTGTAATCCGCTTCATTACAATTCGATTTCGACAACAAACCCACTAACGATTGTGTTATCGGTGTTTGTGTTGTCTGTTCTTCTAACAGCAACTTTTCAATCGCTCGTTGCACAAATTGCTGAACATTCACACGTTGTAAAATCCGTTGCCCCAGTTCGTCGGGTAATTCAAACGCTAATTGCATCAATACCTCCAAAAATCAAAAATCACTCAATAATGATACCGACATTGAACAATGATTAGACTGTCATCAGCAAACGTATAAACCAACCGATGCTCATCATCAATGTGACTTGACCAAAAACCACTAAACTCATATTTCAACGGTTCAGATTTGCCAATGCCTTCAATATGAATTTCGTTGAATATCTTTAATCAACAAACTAACGCGCTGTATTCGCCTAAACTGTGTCCCGCCATCCATGACGGACAAATTGCACTGTGTTTTGTCCACACATTCCAAACTGCAACGCCAGCGGCAAGCATGGCAGGTTGTGTGTTGTGACTTTAGATTTAATTCGGTTGCCAACGTTTCGTCGGTGACTAATGCCCACAAATCTTTTTGCAACGCCTCCGAAGCACGTTCAAACGTTTGTTTAATTTCGGGATATGTCGCCGCTAAATCGTTCACCATTCCTGTTGATTGCGAACCTTCTCCAGGAAAAACGAAAGCTAAGTTATAAGTTTGTTCTGTCATTTTTAAAAAGTTTTAAAGTAAAAATATAAAAATTGAATTGGGGCAAAAAACTAACAAAATGTTTCAGAAGCGGCGACGGGGGTCGCCATCATTTATTGATGAAATACAGGAACATGTATTTTGTATACATTATTTTCATAAATTTCAATGCTGCCACTAATTGCGCCTGATGTAACCTGTCCACGATAAAAGAATTTTTTAAATCCTTTTCCCATATCATTAATCCTCGCTGGATGTCCTAAAATAGATTCGACCTCAGCTTCTGACATCCCTTCTTTAATTTGCAGCCAAGATTTTCGATGCTTCCAACCTGTTTGTGGGTCTATTTTTTCTTCATTATGAGCAGATTCTGTTTTCGATTTAGGATGTTTTTCTAAACGCCCCACTCGATCTTCTAAGTCAGCAATCACACTTTTCAAATAACCTATTTCTTCTGAAATGGATTTTTCTATAATTTCTTCATGTCCTGCAAAAGCAGCATTTTGCGTGGCAAAAAATAAAATGCCGCTGATGATAATTTTTGTTTTTTTCTTCATAAAGTTATTCTCATTTTTGATTACAAGTAGTGCGCTTATGTGTAGTAGCCAATTATGTTCATCGTAAAACCTCCAAAAAATCAAAATTCCGAAATCAACGTGTTTTATAGCTTTCTTGGCGATGTAAAACTCGACCAATTAAAATTTTATCGCCTTCAACATCAAACAAAATTCGATAATCACCAATACGCTGACGATAAGCGGGTTCAAATTGCGTGAGTTTTTTCACTTGTCTGACATTCGGAAAATTAACCAGTTCGCTAATCGTATTATGAATGTGGACTTTTGCGGCATTCGGAATGGCTTTTAAATCTTTTACCGCCGACTTTTTTAATTCAATCTGCATTTTTCAAATAATCAGCAAATGAAATCGTTGGTTCATCACGAGTTTCACGCAACAAACGTAAATCGTCCAAATCCTCTTGCTCGGTTTTTGCTTGATATTTCTGCAACAAAAACTGATAAAAATCCCATAATTCAACTTGAGCAAAATCGGGCAAGTTTTCTAATTCAATCGCGTGAGTATTCATTTTCAAACCTCCAAAAAATCAAAATTTCAACACCTGCTCAATAATGATACCGACATTGAACAATAATTAAATTGTCGTCAATAAATGTATAAACTAACCGATGTTCGTCATCAATTCGACGTGACCAAAAACCACTAAATTCATATTTCAACGGTTCAGGTTTGCCAATACCTTCAAATGGATTTCGTTGAATATCTTTAATCAACAAGTTGATGCGCTTATGAATGGCTTTGTTCGTTTGTTGCCAAAATAAGTAATCATCCCAAGCGCGTTCACGAAAAGAAATCACGCTTCGATTAACTCACGCTCAATTAAATTACGTCGTTCTGCAATTTCTTTAACTGCATCCAATAAGTCAGCGGCATTGGCTGGCGAACGTGTGAGATATTGTGTTTCTTCTTGCTCGGTTTTCGCCTGATATTTCTGCAACAAAAACTGGTAAAAATCCCACAATTCAACTTGAGCAAAATCGGGCAAGTTTTCTAATTCAATCGCGTAAGTATTCATTTTTAAACCTCCAAAAAACCAAAATTTCAAAACCTACAAAGCTAAATCAATCAACAAAACTACAAGTTTTTATTGCTTACTGGCATTGAATGAACCGCTATAAAAATTAGTTCCAACAGATTCGTACCACATTCCACTCATACTATCTTTTCCTTTGCTAACGTAAGCATCAAAATAAGTAGTGCCTGTGCCATCAAAAGAATAGCCAACAAAATGACAACTTTTGTCGAATGACGTTATTGTGAAATCACCCGTTCCAGAAACACCATTTGCGCTTAAAGAAGTTCCAGACACTACATTTCCCTTAGCTGGAACAGTAAAAGATGTTCTAGCTGCATTTGAATAAGCCCCAGTGGAATAAGCAACCCAACTACCTGTTAAATCCGCACGAGTACAAGCTGCATTTGCAGTAGAGCCAAAAGTTAAAAGCATTGCAGCTATTAAGATGATTTTTTTCATTAGTTTTGTTCGTTAAAAAATAGAAAGATAAAAAGTGAAATTCAATACCGAACCAACGCACTGCCCCAAGTAAATCCCGCCCCAAAGGCTTCAAGCAACACCGTTTGTCCACGTTGAATTCGACCGTCACGAACGGCTTCATTGAATGCTAATAAAACTGACGCTGACGACGTATTACCTTGTGTTTCGAGCGTCACAACCACTTGTTCCATCGACATTTTTAATTTTTTCGCCGTCGCCGCGATAATCCGAATGTTAGCTTGATGCGGTACGAGCCAATTAATTTCAGATTTATCCATATTGTGCGCTTCGAGCGTTTCGTCAACAATACGTCCGAGCGTATTCACTGCGACTTTAAACACCTCATTTCCACGCATCGCAATGTAGCCCAATGATTCGTCATCGCCCATCGCTTGTGGGTTTGGGCAATTTAATAAATCTTCATATTGACCATCGGAATGAATGTGCGTCGATAATACGCCGACTTCGCAGGAAGCCTGCAACAACATGGCACCTGCGCCATCACCAAATAAAATGCACGTGCCACGATCCGTCCAATCAACAATTCGTGAACACACTTCTGAACCGACGATTAACACGGTTTTTGCTGCGCCAGATTTGATGTATTGGTCGGCGATACTTAACGCGAAAATCGAACCGCTGCAAGCCGCTTGAATATCAAACGCCACGCCGCCTGTCACGCCTAAACGATGTTGCAACAAACACGCGGTACTCGGATAAACATTGTCTGGCGTTCCCGTCGCGACAATAATTAAATCAATGTCATTCGGTTCGATTTGCGCGGCTTCAATCGCTTGACGGGCGGCAATTTCCGCCATACTCGCGGCGGTTTCATGTGCCGCAACAATGCAACGGCTCCGAATTCCCGTGCGTTCAAAAATCCACTCGTCGGACGTTTCAACACGTTCCGCGAGTTGCTGATTGGTGACGACGTTTTCAGGCAAATAACCGCCTGTTCCAATAATTTTTGTGTGACGGCTCATAAGGCAACTCGCTGGGCTAAAGTCGCTTCGACTTGTTCGGTGATTTTTTGAATGACGTTTTGTTGCACTTCGATTTCCGCTAATTTAATCGCTGTTTTGAATGCTAACACGTCCGCGCCGCCGTGACTTTTAATCACCAATCCGCGCAAACCTAGGAAACTCGCGCCATTGTATAAACGTGGGTCGATGCGATTTTTGAAACTTTTTAAGACGGGATACGCAACGATTGCGGCAAGTTTGGTCAACCAATTTTTAGAAAACGCCTCTTTCAATGTGGTGGCAATCATTTTTGCTGCGCCTTCGATAGATTTCAACGAGACATTTCCGACAAATCCGTCGCAAACAATCAAATCGACTTTGATATTGCCTGCGTTAATGGAATTACCTTCGACATAACCGATGTAATTTAAATGCGAACTTTCTAATAATTTGGCGGCGGCTTTGACTTGTTCATTGCCTTTCATGTCTTCTTCGCCGATGTTCAGCAAGCCTACACGGGGACTTTCAATGCCTTCAATCGCTTTCACGAGTTCGTTGCCCATGACGGCAAATTGAAATAAATGCTCGGCGGTGCAATCGACATTCGCGCCCAAATCCAAAACGTGCGTGTGTCCGTGAATCGATGGTAAGGTTGAAATAATCGCGGGGCGATCGATGCCAGCTAACATTTTCAATACAAATCGTGCGGTTGCCATTAACGCGCCGGTATTTCCTGCGCTCACACACGCATCCGCACGCTTTTCGTGAACCAAATTAATCGCAACACGCATCGAAGAATCTTTTTTATTTTTGAGGGCTTTGGCGGGTGATTCATCCATATCGACAGTTTGCGAGGCGTACTGAACTTGTAGCCGTTCGCCATAAATCGGCAAGGCTTGCGCTAACAACGGATTCAAAATGGTTTCGTCGCCAACTAAAATGAGAGTTAGAGCTGGGTTTTCTTGTAATCGGGCTAATGACGCGGGAACAGTAACATCTACCCCGAAATCGCCGCCCATTGCATCAATGGAAATAGTTAAACTCACGTTGACTAATCACTCCGCAGTGCATAAAAAGAAGCCGAATCAGAAAAAATCTGATTCGGCGTGGGTTTTGCTCACTAATTTTAACGCTTAATCAACTTCAGCCGCTGAACCAACAATTAAACGACCTTTGAAATAGCCATCTGGTGTCATGTGAT
This sequence comes from Methylococcaceae bacterium, assembly GCA_014191975.1. Lineage (GTDB taxonomy): Bacteria > Pseudomonadota > Gammaproteobacteria > Methylococcales > Methylomonadaceae > UBA10906. Next base: position 29,969 of record BJHG01000007.1, read on the forward strand.
GACGTAAGTGCATTTCACCTGTGATTGGATCTTGTGAAATTGTTTTTGCTGTTAATGCGTCGTGTGAACGACGTTGACCACGTCTTGAACGTGTAACTTTACTCTTTTGTACTGCCATTAGGCTTCTCCAGTGGATTTTAATTTGGCTAAAACAGAAAATGGATTAGGTTTTTTAGTAGCTGCTTCATCGAAAGCAACTGTATGTTTTTTAATTACTTTATTTGCAATGCAATCGTGCGAATGTTTAGGGTAATCGGGTAAATGCAATAACAATTCATCTTCAACGAGTGTAGTTAAAGGAATCGTTTCTTCTTCGAGAAGTAAAGGTTCAAGTTCTTCAGATAAACGCTCAACTTGCTCAAATGTAATAACAACACCCAAATTTACTTTGTGATCAATCTCAAATTCGACACCTTCCAAGCAATTTTGACATTCAAGCTGCAAAGTTGCTTTTAAACTGCCATCAATTTTTGGTGTGCGACCTTCACGTCCAAAATAGAGGTCAACCATCACAACACCTTGATCACTGACTAACTTTTCACTTAAACGTGTTAAGCGTTTAAGTGAAATTTGTCCGTGTAACTCGCCCCGTTTATCGGCAAGATGTGTGGGGTCAATGATTTCTGGAAGTCTATTTTGCATATTGCAATAATATATTGAAACAGGTGTAATCGTCAAATTGCATGATTAAATCCCCAATTCACTTTATTCTCTTTGTTTTTCAATTCCTGTTTAACGTGCCTCAGAATAAATCCTGTGCTAATTTAATACTTTATTTTTTAAGAGAGTTTTTATGACTACTTTAGCCATCATCGGCGGCACAGGTTTAAGCCAACTTACCACATTAAATAATCCACGTAGCGAAGCAATCAATACACCTTATGGTAATCCATCAGCCGAATTTATCATCGGTGAAATTCAAAACAAAAGCGTGGTTTTTCTAGCTCGTCACGGTAATCCACAAGCCATTCCACCACATAAAATAAATTATCGGGCGAATATTTGGGCGTTAAAGCATTTGGGTGTTCAAAATATTATTGCGGTCGCCGCTGTTGGGGGTATTACACCTGAAATGATACCCGCATCACTTGCTATTCCTGACCAAATCATTGATTACACTTATTCACGTGAGCATACATTTTTTGACGGCATAGAGGGTAATGTTACGCACATTGACTTCACTTATCCATATTGCCAAAAACTTCGGGCAGGCTTAATTACAGCCGCGAAGACTGCGAATTTACACGTTAGCCCGATTGGCACTTATGGTTGTACACAAGGTCCAAGATTAGAATCTGCCGCTGAAATTACTCGTATGGAACGTGATGGTTGTGATTTAGTTGGTATGACAGGAATGCCCGAAGCCAGTTTGGCAAAAGAACTGGGGTTGAATTATGCGGCGCTCGCGGTAATGGCGAATTGGGGAGCAGGCAAAACCGCAGGTGAAATTACGATGGCAGAAATTGAAGAAAATTTGCATCACGGCATGGTAAATACTGCCAAATTATTACAATCCTTTATTGCAGCATATTAACAATGCAATCTATTTTCGATTTTTCTGAAAAAGCGTTACATTGCGCCGACCGCGATGAATTATTACATTTAACACATGAAGCATGGCGACTTGCTGGGGATGAAGGATTGAATTTCGAATCGACAAACAACGTGCAAGAAATTGAGTTGGTTCGCTTTCCTGATCGACCACATTTGTTACCTCCGCGCGAAATGCCAAAACGTAAATTCCATACCCCAGAAGGGCTTGCTGCTTTTTTTCACGCAATTGCTCATGTTGAATTTGTGGCGATTTATTTGGCGTGGGACATTATTTATCGCTTTCGGCATTTACCTGAAGAATTTTATCGTGATTGGTTGCGCGTTGCTGATGAAGAAGCTCAACATTTTTCGTTATTACAAGGAAAATTGCAAACTTTTGGTGTCAATTATGGTGATTTGCCAGCGCATAGTGGTTTGTGGGATTTGGCACAATATACTGCGGACGATTTATTGATGCGATTGGCTTTAGTGCCTCGAAATATGGAAGCACATGGTCTAGATGTCACGCCACCATTAATCGAGAAATTTAAACAACTCGACGACGAAAATGCCGTTCAAATTTTGACCCGTATTTTGACAGATGAAGTCGGGCACGTTGCACTTGGTTCAAAATGGTTTAAATGGTTGTGTGCTGAACAAAATTTGGACTCTGAAAGGACATTTCAATCACAACTTTTAAATTATTACACAAAAAAAGGCGGCGGTTTAAAAGGGAATTTTAATCGAGAAATGCGTTTGGCTGCGGGATTTTCAGAATCAGAATTAACGTGGTTAACACAACAAAGTCATTGAATCCGCGTATTTTAAAATCGCGGCACATAATGAATGTTGGTTATAATGGGCTCACGCGACAAAATTATAATTTCTTTTGGTAGACTGAATGACGCAAAACTCTAAAACTTTTACGCCCGATCTTGATTGGACGCAAATTCGCGAAACGGTAAAATTACTTAATTTATCCGCAGGACAAGTTGAAAATATCCTGATTACAGCAGATATTTCAGTTAATACCTTGACGAACTCTTTCACGTCAATGGTTGAACACATGCAAACTATTTACAATCATTTACAGGATTTAGAAGAATCAACTTCACGAGAAGATGCATTACAATGCTGCGTTGAAACGAGTGGGCACATTCAAGATTCAATCGTGGCATTTCAGTTTTACGATAGATTGCAACAATGTTTACTTCATGTAACAGCAAATTTAAAAGGTCTATCGTCTCTTGTTGAAAGTCCAGGACGTTTATACAGTCCATTTGAATGGCATAAATTTCAAATGGAAATTCGCTCCCATTACACGATGGAATCTGAAAAAATAATGTTCGACGCTATCTTAAATGGTAAAACAATTGAAGAAGCGTTAGTAATAAAACAAACCTTTGAAGCAGAACACAATGACGACGACATTGAATTATTCTAATAACACGATAACAACTTCTATGCTTAAAAAAGTGGTTTTAATTAGCGGAATTTTACCTGTTTTTATTACGGGCTGTACAGGATTGAGCGGTTCTCAACCTCCAGCACCCGTTTATAACAGTAATCACCCATACAATGCACCTCCCATACAAAAAAATAAGCAAGTCGCAGCTATTCAAAAAGTAGAAGAGGTAGTACAAGTTCAAACATTGGAAGAATTTACACCGATTATTGAACCACTTGAAATTAAAATTGAGCCTATCGTCGCGCCGACTCCCATTACACCCACAATTAATTCAGACATTCCAAAAGTTATTGAAGTAGCACCGTCTACAAAACATTTGTTAATGCCTACGCCACCAACCGAAACAGGCGTGCCAAAATTTGAACCTAAACCACTTGCTGAGTTCAAGCCTGCAGAATCGAGTAATTCACAATCGCCTGCTATAACTGCGTTGGTAACTGCCGCAGCACAAAGCAGTAAATCGGGTGATACTGAATCGGCCTCCGCAGCGATTGAACGGGCAATTCGCATTGATCCTCGTAATGCTGAATTGCTTTATAAATTAGCTGTTTTACGCTTAAAACAATCCAAACCTGATTTAGCTGAAGATTTAGCAAAAAAAGCAGCATTATTGGCAGGTAAAGATAATACGCTAAAGAAAAATAGTTGGCTGCTGATCGCGCATGCGAAAGAAATGCAAAACGATAATATCGGTGCAGAACAAGCAAAAAATAAAGCAGCTGGATTTTAGGCAAAAAAAAGCGACTTTAAACAAAGTCGCCAGAAGTCTTAGGAAGGATATAACACAACTTAAATTGTCAGTTAGAGAAAAATAATTGATAACACCTAATAAGTTGAAGTAAGTATAGCAACTAAAAATCATAAGCAGAATGTGACAAATTGTCGCAGGTAAGAAATAAAGTTTATTCATAGTTACAATTTTGCTTGTGCCATGACAAAATTCAACGAGCTTTAATCAACACTAAATGACTATTTTTAACGCCAATTACGACACGATTCAACTAGCCAAAAATTGTTTAAGAGACGGTGGTTTAGTTGCTTTTCCAACGGAAACTGTTTATGGATTGGGTGCAGATGCAAAAAATCCCGACGCGGTAAAACGTATTTTTTTAGCTAAAAATCGCCCGGAAAATCACCCACTAATCGTTCATGTTGCTAGTTTTCAACAGTTTGATTTGTGGGCCCAAGACATTCCTGATACAGCTTTAAAATTAGCTACACACTTTTTCCCCGCACCACTTGCGTTGATTTTAAAAAAACATCCTAATGTGAACTCTGTTGTAACAGGTGGACAAAATACCATCGCATTACGTGTGCCAAATCATCCTATTGCATTGGAATTATTACACGCTTTTGATGGGGGAATTGCAGCACCGTCAGCAAATCGTTATTGTAGAATTAGCCCAACGCAAGCACAACACGTTGCAGAGGAATTAGGTGAAAGTGTCGATATGATTTTAAATGGTGGCGCCTGTAAAATCGGTGTGGAATCAACAATTATTGATTTAAGTGGTGACAAACCAATGCTTTTACGTTTTGGACAAATCACCCGCCATGAATTGGAAAAAGTTTTGCAAACTGAAATTTTTATTCCAAATTCATTATTGAAAACTACTGTACGAACGTCTGGAATGATGGCAACACATTACGCACCAACGACCATTTCGATGCGTTGTGAAACAAACTTCCTTCCTATTTTAGTTTTGGAAAATGCAGATAAAAAAATTGGTGTACTGACTTGTGGCGCACACATTTCAGCAACTAAAAACTGTACTGTCATTTCATTGCCAATCGATTCAGTTATTTATGCCCAAAATCTCTATGCAAAATTACGAGAATTAGACGGACTTAAACTGGATTTGATTTTAGTTGAAAAGCCACCAAAACATGAAGAATGGCAAGCAATTAACGATCGTTTAAGCAAAGCAACACATGATGCAACAGATTGATGTTTTTGAAATTAATTTATTGCCAAAGCAACCTTCCGAAACCTTGTTACGAGAAATGTTAGCCAAGCATTTGCAAATTCCAGCCGAAGAATTGGTGATTGAACGAGGTGAGTTTGGCAAACCGTATTTACGTGATTTTCCAGAATGGTACTTTAATCTTTCACATTCGGGCGAAAAAATGCTACTGGCAATTAGTCATAACATCTCAGTTGGCATTGATATTGAGCGTATAAAATTACGTCATTCAATCGCTAATCTAGTCAAAAAATGTTTTTCCACATCAGAACAAAATTATTGGTTTAACTTGCCAGAAGAGTCACAACTAAGGACATTCTACGATTTTTGGACACGCAAAGAAGCCGTTATAAAAGGTATTGGGCGTGGAATTGCGCTAGGATTAAATCGGTGTGAAATTGATACAAATCAGCCAAATAATTTTTTAAATTTACCTGTAAATCAAAAATGGCACACGCACTCCCTACAAATTTCACCGGATTATTGCGCCGCAATTGCGACGCCGTGTTATGTCGTCAAAATTAAAACACATCCAAATTTTATTTTTACTTAAAAACTAAAGGCACTCTTTTTTATGAAAATGACCGCTCAAGAATTTATTGATTGGAAATCAAAACGCATTACGTTATTAGCGATGTCTGGCGCAGGAAAAACCACACTTGCTAACAAATTACCGAAATCAAAGTGGTACCATTATTCAGGTGATTACCGCATTGGCACGAAATATCTCAAAGAGCCCATTTTAGACAACATAAAGCGTCAGGCGATGAGCATACCTTTTTTACGTGAATTGCTTCGTGCAGATTCGCTTTATATCAAAAGCAAAATTTCGTTCGATAATTTAACCGCTGTTTCAAGTTTTTTAGGGAAATTAGGCAATTCTGAAAAAGGTGGTTTATCGTTAAAAGAATTTAAGTACCGCCAAAATCTACACCGCCACGCTGAAATCGAGGCGATGAAGGATGTGCCTGCATTCATTCATAACGCCGAAGATATTTATGGCTATCACCATTTCATCAACGATGCTGGCGGCAGTGTTTGTGAATTGGATTCTCTTGAGGCTTTAGAATCATTGGCAGAAAACACGCTGATTATTTACATCAAAATCCCACCCGAACTCGAACAAACTATTATTGACCGTGCCCGAAAAGAACCGAAACCGTTATATTATCGTGATGCATTTTTGGATGAGCAATTAACCACGTTTTTAGCCGTAAAAAATTACAATTCAATCGATGAAATGTCGCCAGACGAATTTGTATCGTGGGTTTTTCCGCAATTATTTAAAGCTCGTGTGCCACGTTATGAGGCGATTGCAGAGCAATATGGCTACACGATTGACGGAAATGACATGGCAAAAGTTGAAAATGAAGAGGGTTTTATTGCGTTGATTGCAGACGCGCTGGCAAAACAAACAGGTTGAGGGTGGCAGAATGCCTTTAGTTGCACACACACATTTACCCACATTTGAACGTCTGCGCGAAGAAGGCGAAGAAATTATTGATCCAAGACGTGCCAGCCATCAAGAAATTCGTGAAATTCATATTGGATTACTGAATATGATGCCGGACGCAGCATTGGAAGCGACAGAACGGCAATTTTTTCGACTCGTTGGCGCATGCAATCAAATTGCCCAATTTCACGTTCATCCGTTTACGATTGAGGGATTGAAACGTAGTCCTGAAACACAAGCGCATATTGATAAATATTACGAACCATTTGAAAAAATCAAAGTTGACGGTTTAGATGCGCTGATTATTAGCGGTGCAAATGTAACGGGTGAATTTTTGCCCGATGAAGATTTTTGGTTGCCATTGACCGAAGTTTTTTCATGGGCAAAAGAAAATGTGACATCAATTTTGTGTTCGTGTTTAGCAACACACGCGATTATTCATTATAGTTACGGAGTTGCAAGAACGCGTTTGCCAGAAAAAAAATGGGGTGTATTTTCACATACGTTGGTCGATCGAACACATCCGCTTGTGGTTGAAATTAACACCCGTTTTGATGTTCCACATTCACGTTTCAATGCCATTTTTCAACACGAAATGGAAGAACATGGTTTACACGTTTTAGCAGTAAGTGCAAAAGCGGGCGTACATTTAGCGACAAGTCCAGACGGCTTTAGGATTGTGTTTTTTCAAGGTCATCCTGAGTACGACGACATTAGTTTACTAAAAGAATATAAAAGAGAAGTATTGCGTTTTTATCGTGGTGAAATTACCCATTACCCACCCTACCCTGAGCATTATTTCACTGATGAAGTTAAGGCTATTTTTAAAGATTACGAATTGAAAGTTATAGCGGCAATATTGGCGCAACAGCCATTTCCAGAATTCCCAGAAAAAGCAGTGCTTGAATACATTGATAATACTTGGCGTGATACTGCAAAAGCAGTTTTTAATAATTGGCTTGGTAAAATTTATCAAATTACACATCAAGATAGGCGCCTTCCATTTATGGAAGGGATTGATGCCAACAATCCATTGGGGCTAATATTTTCTAACGTTTAGAAAACATCACATCCCAGACACCATGCCCAAGTCGAATACCACGTTGTTCAAATTTTGTCAGTGGACGGTATTCGGGACGATCACAATAAGTTAGTGTCGTACTTAAATTTTCAAGGTTCGGCGCACGATTTAGAATCTTGAGCATCCATTCTGCATAATTTTCCCAATCCGTTGCGGCGTGAAAATAGCCATTAGGTGCAAGTTTTTGTGCCAATAATTCCACAAAGCTATCCCGAACAATACGACGTTTAAAATGTTTTTTCTTATGCCACGGGTCAGGAAAAAATAAATGCAAACCCATAACACTTGCATTCGGAACACGCTGTTCTAAAATTTCAATAGCATCATGGCAATAAATTCGTATGTTTGTAAGTTGCATTTCTTCAATCAACACTAACAAATGTCCAACACCAGGGCGATGAACTTCAATACCGAGATAATTTTTATCGGGATTTTTAGCCGCTATTTTTGCCAAACTGTCACCGTTTCCAAAACCAATTTCAATAATCAGTGGCGCATCATTTCCAAAAGTATTCGTAAAATCGACGTCAATTTTCGGGTCAAGGCAATACTGTTGTGCGTGATTTTCTAGTGCGAATTTTTGTCCAGGTGTGACACGCCCTTTACGCTGTACAAAACTTTTAATGCGAGGCGGTTCCGTATTTGCAAATGTCATAAAATAATAAAAGTAATAAATATAAAAATGAATTTAAACAACGTTTTTCGCCTGCAAATCTGCATGATAAGAAGATCGAACTAATGGTGCACTAGCGACTTGTTTAAAACCTAATGCTTTTGCAGTGTCGGCGTAACGATCAAATTGTGCTGGCGTAACATATTCCTCAACCGCTAAATGCGCTTTACTTGGCTGTAAATATTGCCCTAATGTCAACATTGAACAGCCAACATCTAATAAATCTTGCATCACATTTTCCACCTCTTCAATCGTTTCACCAATGCCTAACATTAAGCCAGATTTCATCGGAATTTCAGGTTTAATTGCTTGGAATTGGCGAAATAATTCCAATGAACCTTTATAATCGGCACCTGGACGCGCTTTCAGATACAAACGCGGCACGGTTTCCATATTATGATTAAATACGTCACATGGTTGTGCGGCTAAAATTTCAACCGCTTTTTCAATTCGACCACGAAAATCTGGGACGAGAATTTCAATTTTTGTCTGCGGTGTTTTTTGGCGAATTTCTTTAATGCAATTAGCAAAATGCCCGGCACCACCATCGCGTAAATCGTCACGATTCACCGACGTAATCACTACATATTTTAATGCCATTTTCTGCACTGCTTCAGCAAGTTGAAACGGCTCATCAGCATCGAGTGCTATCGGTTTTCCATGTGCCACATCACAAAATGGGCAACGACGCGTACATAAATCGCCCATAATCATAAACGTCGCCGTGCCATGTTTAAAACATTCAGCAAGATTCGGACACGCCGCTTCTTCACAAACGGTGTGCAATTTACTTTCACGCAGAATCTGTTTAATACGACTCGTTTCTTGACCAGAGGGTAATTTAATACGTATCCAATCCGGTTTGCGTAATGTCGTTTCAGGAATTTCAACTTTAATGGGGATTCGTGCTAATTTTTCACTGTTACGTTGATGTGTTTCAGGCGTAGAACGCGATGGAGCTTGATAATCAGTCATTCAAATTTTTTAGTAAGGTTAAAAACAATTTTTTGCGCGAGTGCGTTGGTTTCAATGATTACCCCAAAATTCACCATTTGAGTCATTTGCAAATCCACATAACCACAAGGATTAATGAAATTAAACGGCGTTAAATCCATGTTGTTATTCAAACTCAACCCATGATAACAGCCGTTTTTTTTGATTCGTAAACCGATTGAACCAATTTTTTTATTTTCGACATAAACACCACGTGCATCGGCTCGGGCGACGGCTGAAATTTCATAATCTACGAGCGTTTGAATCATGGCATTTTCGAGATAAGCAACAATTTGTTGGCTGTTTAGATTCAAGCGTTTCAAATCAAATAGCACATACACAATTGCCTGTCCCACACCGTGGTACGTCACTTGTCCACCTCGGTCAGTTTGAATAACGGGAATTTTTCCCGTGTTTAACAAATGCTCACGCTTACCATTTAAACCCAGAGTGTAAACAGGAAGATGTTCGACAAGCCAAATTTCATCGGTGGTTTCGAGTGTGCGTGTTTCTGTAAAATTCTGCATTTCGCGCCACACTTTCTCATAAGGTTGAATACCAAGGTTTTGAATAATCATGTGGTTACGGTTGAATTTTTGATTTCTGATTTTAACACAAGAAAATCGGTGCGACTCACACAATAATTACACTATTGTGCCCCCGAGTTTTAATAATATTTGACATCAAACAAAGCAGGTTTTATTCGTTAATTTACAGGTGCGATAACGTCAATAATTTTATAATCCAAAACCTTATTCGTTTCACTAACCCCAACACAGGTGCAGATCCCCCCATTGCGACAGCATCAACTAAGCAATACCAAGCCGCAACGCCGCTCGGTGGATTTCCTTGTGGCAAACCTAAAACAGGATCAATTGCCGCCCATTGCCACGTTCCAACTGCTGTGCCGATTAACTCCAGCCACGTTGTAATAAAAAATGCCGCCAAGTAAACCAACGGCGATTTCCCTTTAAATAAATAAAACAAAAAAATCACAAATAATAATGCGCCAACCCAATCGCCTTGTGTTGCAAATGTAATTCCCCACAATGACCACGCGCCACAGACCGCCACCACAAAAAGCGCAATTTGCCTTGCATAACGTTGAAAAAACCCTGAACGACCCAACGCGACGGCAGTTAAATAAACCATTCCGTGTCCCGCTGGAACGTAAGCGGGAACGTTGTGAAACCGATACGTGTAGCCACCCATAAACGGCGATGCGAAATGTTCGCCGACGGTTGCAAAAAGTACAGCAATTAAAACTTGGACACGAATTTCTTTATTTTCACCGAGCAACCAACCGATTAAGAATACCCAACCGCTTACGCCTAACGCATTTTGTTTTTCCAGTGTTGCATCGGCATCCGTAATTAAGCACACTGCAACGCAAAAAAACGTAAATGCGGCAATGTAATAATCACGGTATTTGTGAGGATGAAGGTTTTTTTGGGGAGGAAAATAACGAAACATTAAAGGCTCTAAAAATTTAAATAGGCGACGACGATTTTGAAGTCTAGCATTGAGACGCAGCTTTTCATAGCACGTTTATAGCCTGTATTCGTTGAAACCGTTATGATATACCCTTCTTCCATCTTGAACGGGTTACATCTTATGAATACATCAAAATTACTTAATCGTCTTTTTCTTAGCGTATTGTTACTGACCGCCATTCCCGCTTGCACTGAAAATACAAAACGCGAAAGCACAGGCGAATATTTTGACAACATGGTTTTAACCACCAAAATCAAATCTACTTTTTTAGGTGATTCACGTTTAAAAATGCTTGATATTAATGTCTTAAGTTATAAAGGCATAGTGGAATTGAGTGGGTTCATTGGCACTCAAGCAGAAGCCGAACGCGCGGTTCAATTAGCTCGCACTATCAAAGGTGTAAAAGAAGTTCACAATAGCCTCATCGTTAAATAATTCATGACCGATTCTCTAAAGCTCACATTCGACACACTCAAAGCCACGATCGATTTAAGTTCAATTGATTTTACTGTACCCCTAGATTCGCAATCTAGTATTTTGGGACAAGAACGCGCTCAATCGGCATTAGAGTTTGGCGTGGCAATGACAAATTCTGGCTATAATATTTTTGTGATGGGGGAAGCAGGATCTGGACGTTTGTCGATGATTATGCAGTATTTACAAGTTCTCGCTCCAAGAAAACAGGCACCTTTTTCTTATGCGTATGTGGATAATTTTGAAAATGCACGTGAACCGATTGCAATTCAATTACCTGCAGAACAGGGATACGATTTTGGCAAAGCGATTGAAAATTTAATCACCAACGTCCTCGCTACATTTCCTGCTGCGTTTGAAAACCCCAGTTATCAACAGAAAAAAACGGCTGTCGAACGCCAATTTGTTCACACTTATCGGGATGCAACCGAATATATTGACGCACAAGCGCGTGAAATCAATATTGGTTTATTTTCTGAAAATGATACGTTTAACTTCCTGCCGCTTTTTGAAAATCGTCCGATGCGAGAAGAAGAATTGTCGGCGTTATCAATGAAAGAACGCGAGAAATTCAAACAACTCATTGAAGAGTTGGAAGATTGTTTGAGTGAGGCCTTATTAGAATTGCCACAGTGGCGTAGAGAATTATCGGCCGCAATGACACAACTCAATAATGATACGATTCATGCCGCAATTGAGCCGTTATTTCATGAATTAAATGTACGTTATTCTGAGGTTGAAGATGTTGTAACGTATTTGTGTGAGGTTAAAAAAAATCTGCGTCACACGATTAACGATTTTTTAATGCCTGTTTCAACTAGCGATCCCATTGAACGTGATTACAACTTAAAGCGATTGATTTTAGAGCAATACGCCCCAAATATTTTAGTTGATTACAAGCAAGATAGCGGCGCGCCAGTGATCTATGAAACACATCCGACGTATCAAAATTTATTTGGGCGTGTGGAATACAGCAACGACCAAGGAACCCTTGTGCCACATTATCGGCGCATTTGTACTGGTGCATTGCACAAAGCAAATGGTGGCTATTTAATTTTAGATGCTGAAAAAGTGCTGCATTATCCGTTCGTTTGGGAAGGTTTGAAACGGGCGTTAAAATCAGGTTGTATCGAAATCGAATCACCCTACACAGAACAAAGTGCGAATACCATTACACTTAAACCTGAAGTCATTCCGTTAAACGTCAAAATTATTTTGGTGGGAAATTGTGATATTTATTATTTGCTGGAATCAATGGACGATGAATTTAATGAATCGTTTCGGGTGTTAGCTGATTTTGATTTTCGGATTCCACGTACGCCTGCGACGATGACGCATTTCGCGCAATTAATGGTAAAACAAGCTACGGACGCAAAAACATTTCCTTTAACGCAAGCCGCAATTGAAAGTTTAATTGAATATAGTTGTCGATTAGTCGAAAGTCAGCAGTATTTTTCGGCATGTATTAATGACGCGCTAGAAATTATTAGTGAAGCGCAATTATTTTCGACCAAAACAAAAAGTCTAAATATCGATCGCATTCACATCGAACAAGCCTTAGATACCCGGGAATATCGCAACGGGCGGATGTCACAAACCATCTTAGAAGAAATGCTCGACGGCACCATTTTGATCGATACCGACGGCGGCGCAATTGGTAAAATTAATGGTTTAACTGTAATGGATATGGGAGGCAGTAGTTTTGGAACCCCTGCTCGAATCACAACAACTGTTTATCCAGGTTCACGCGGCGTTGTCGATATTGAACGTGAAGTCGAATTAGGACAAGCGTTACACTCAAAAGGTGTCATGATTTTAACGGGCTATTTGGGGCATTGCTACGCGCAGCAATTTCCATTAGCGATTTCTGCCAGTATTGCAATGGAACAGTCTTATGGTCACATCGATGGCGACAGCGCATCATTAGCGGAATTGTGCAGTTTGATTTCCGCGCTGACTCGCACACGAATTAAACAAAATTTTGCAGTCACAGGTTCCATTAATCAATACGGTGAAGTCCAAGCAATTGGTGGGGCGAATGAAAAAATAGAAGGCTTTTTTAGATTATGCAAAGCGCGTGGTTTAGATGGTACGCATGGGGTAATTATTCCCGCAGCAAACAAACGTAACTTGATGCTCAAACAAGAAGTTATCGACGCAGTTGAAACAGGATTATTTTCAATTTACGCAGTCAATAAAGTCGATGAAGCATTGGAATTATTGACTGGTGAAGTTGTCGGAATGCTTGATGCCGACGGAAATATCCTTGAAGAAAGTGTTAATTTCAAAGCGATTTGCCGATTGAAAGAAATTTCAGAATTAGGTGACGATGATGACGATAAAGAAAATGAACATTAAATGGGTGCACTAAAACCATCTAATCGCACCAAATCCATTTTCGCCAACACCGCCACCGCTAAAACGATTTCACCTAAATCTATACCGCTTTGTTGCGCAAGTTCGTTCAGCGGTAATGTTTTTGCAGTTAAAACCTGAACTATTTTTTCAACAATTATCACGTTGGGTAAAATTTGCGTGGCGTAATTAAACAACGGATTTTTAATCAATGTCGCATAAGTTTCCACCGTATTCTGGGTTTGTAAGGTAACGCGCGTGTGCGGCTGAATCAGCGTCGTCGGATAATGCCCAAAACTGTAAAACGGATCAAGCCGATTTCCCGCGACTTTAGGCGCAGAATGTTGAGCTGTATTTTGTTTCGCTACTTGTCGTAATGTGTGCAATTCCGCGTATAAATTCTGATATTGCGGATACACCACGCGCCAATCAAAATGCGTTCGCGCTCCTTCTTTTCCCGCTTCGCTCATTTTTTGCCGCAATTCAGGCTGTTCCACCAACACCGTTAATTTTTCCACCAATGCCGCCATCGATACGGAAATAGTTTGGCAAATTAACCCGCAATAAATGTCGTAATTTATCATTTCAGTTTCGTGAGATTTAGCGAAATTTTCACCTAAATTCGGCGGCGGCATGAATGTTGGAATCCGAAAACCGTCTACGCCGTCACGTACTGTGTCTTTATAACCGTTCCAATCGCTCACAATGACGGGCAAACCAGCCGCCATCGCTTCAATCGGCGTAATACCAAAAGTTTCTTGAATATTGTCCGGCAACGAAATGAAAATATCCGCACTCGCCCAACACTGCCCGGCCAATTTTGGATTTCGTCCGTCCACAAAACACGCGCGAACGTCTGGACAAAATTGCGCCGCACCGTCAATAAAACTTGCTTGAATAGCATCATTTCCAAACCAACCGCATTGTAATAATGTGATTTTTTTGCCAGTCGATTTTGCTACTTCTTGTGCGGCAAGATACATCGCGTGCGGGTGCGCTTTGGCGTGAAAAGACAATCGCCCGACAAACACCAACACGATTTCGTCGTCGCAGATATTCAACGCCGTCCGCGCTTCGGCACGATTATCGGTGGTAAATTCAAAATCGCAGCAATGAATGCCCAATGGAATAACGGGCAATTGCGGCAACGTGATTTGAATTTGCGAACCAAACCGCCACCGCAACATGTCGATTTCCGCATTTAATAATAATTTGACTGTTTCCAATACGGCGGTAGATGTACAAATCAAAGCATCCCACGGCATAACGGGTGCAGCTAATAAACCTGTAATCGCATCCATTGCGCGGTGTGAAGCTGTGGTATGCGTTACGCCAACCAATGAATACGCTGTATTACTCGCACGTAATCGTAACTTTGCCGCCACATCCAGCCCAGGTCCTGGTAAATATAACGCGCCAATTTCGCTGAGTAAATCTAATTGATTCGCTGGAATCCATTGCGCGGTGGCAGTCGGGTCAATCGTTTGTACGAGATTTGCGAAAACCGCTGCTGATTTTTGATGTGGCGTGTACGCATAAACGGTTTGCTGATTTCGTCCCGCGACCGCCGCACGTAAAAAACTGTTTCCCGCCGCTTGCCGTCCCATCAATTTTGGCTCGGACAATAAATACGCATCGGGTTCAAAAAGAATGGCAGCTGTGTGAGACATAATGAAAATTTCCGTAAAAATGTTTGATTTTTGTTGCCCAGTGTGGGGTTGCAAATAATACTGGTTGATAAAGAGGAGTGAAATGTACGTAAGGATACAGTCAAAAATAATATCCCGATTTAATGAGTTGAAATGAGATAATAAGCCCCTAAATTTTTCTCATGGCAAATTATCAAATGATCAGTTATGAAAAGCACATCGAAGTAAAAATGCAACGTCTCTTTGTCACGTTATCGGAAAAGGATAAACGCCGATATGCCGCCATTGAAGCGGAGAAATTAAATCATGGAGGGACTGATTATATTTCAAGGCTCTTTGATAAACAATAGTTCGGACAGTTTTTGAAAGGTAAAAACAAAATCTAAAAATCAGCAAAAATGTAGTTCAAAAAAAACATTAACGCTGAACAAGATTTCGATGGAACTACTTGAAACGATTTTGGGAAAAAT
>BJHG01000008.1 GCA_014191975.1 Methylococcaceae bacterium
GGCACCTCGATGTCGGCTCATCACATCCTGGGGCTGAAGCAGGTCCCAAGGGTATGGCTGTTCGCCATTTAAAGTGGTACGCGAGCTGGGTTCAGAACGTCGTGAGACAGTTCGGTCCCTATCTGCCATGGGCGTTTGAGATTTGAGGGAAGCTGCTCCTAGTACGAGAGGACCGGAGTGGACGAACCACTGGTGTTCCAGTTGTCATGCCAATGGCATTGCTGGGTAGCTATGTTCGGACAGGATAACCGCTGAAAGCATCTAAGCGGGAAGCCTCTCCCAAGATGAGATCTCACTGGAACTTTAAGTTCCCTAAAGGGCTGTCGAAGACTACGACGTTGATAGGCATGGTGTGGAAGCGCAGTAATGTGTGTAGCTAACATGTACTAATTGCCCGTGAGGCTTGACCATATAACACCCAATCAGTTTGATGGTGTTGCAGTAAACTTAAACAACGCTTGAGAAACATTACAGATTTTCATGTCAAACTTGAAAAAGTTTGCAAACCAGTTTGCTTGGTGACCATAGCGAGCGTGAACCACCCGATCCCATCCCGAACTCGGAAGTGAAACCGCTTAGCGTCGATGATAGTGTGGCAGTTTGCCATGCGAAAGTAGAGAATCGCCAAGCTCTTATCTTTACAACTAAGCCCAAAATCAACAGATTTTGGGCTTTTTTGTTTGTCAATTAAATTTTCGAGACGTAAAGCGATGAAAAAAATTCATTTTTATCATAGTGTAACTATGATTCTGGCACTTAATCTAACGTCATGTGGTGCAACTCGAGAACCTGAAATTACGAAAATCCCAGAAATAATTGTGCAACAAGTTCAATTTAAACAGCCCGATTTAATTTCAAAATCTACATTTCCTGACGTTACTACAACACCACTTTCGATTAATCAAAATGTTAAGATTTTCATCAAAAAAATGGCAGAAAAACATCATTTTAACGAACATCAGTTAACGAAACTTTTACAATTGACTGTGATTAAAAACGATATTTTAAAGCGAATCTCATCGCCATCGGAAGGCTTGCCTTGGCACAAATATCGAAAAATTTTTTTGACGGATACAAGGGTTTCTGAAGGCGTGAATTTTTGGAATGAGAATGCCGCTGCATTAACCTATGTTTCAGACAAAACAGGTGTTGCTCCTGAAATTATCGTCGCAATTATAGGTGTCGAAACAGGTTACGGCAAAAATATGGGGAATCTTAGTGTGTTAGATGCGTTGGTAACTTTGGCATTTTCTTATCCGCCACGAAGTGCATTTTTTACAGGTGAATTAGAGCAATTTTTGTTACTTTGTCGTGAAGAAAATATAAATCCGCGTGAGCCACTTGGGTCATATGCAGGAGCTATGGGTTATCCGCAATTTATGCCGAGTAGTTATCGTGCGTTAGCGAAAGATTTTGAGAACGATGGTCACCGTGATATTTGGAAAAATCCACGTGATGCAATTGCAAGTGTTGCAAATTATTTTGAAAAAAATGGTTGGGAACGTAATCAATCTATCGCAGTTCAAGCAAACGCTGTTGGCAATCAATACAAAGCTATTTTAAATAAAGACTTAAAGCCGAATACAACGTTGGCACAATTAAATCTAGTCGGTGTGAGTTGGGCTGGAAATATATCAGAAAATGAAAAGGTAAAATTGGTTGCGCTCGAACAATTAAATGGTGAAGAATTATGGTTAGGATTACATAATTTTTATGTAATTACTCGCTACAATCACAGTCCATTATACGCTATGGCTACTTACCAACTTAGTCGCGAAATAAAGCAACATCGATAATACAAATTTTTTGGTATGATAGAGTCAATCGATGAGCTGTGTTTTGTCGAGGTAAGTCGTGTAATAATCATTAACTTGAATAACAGGAACAACAATGAAAAAAATTACAACTCCGTTTGCGGTTGCAATGGGTGCTGCATTAATTTCAAGTATCAGTGCAACTGCGGTCAATGCTGAAGTAAGTCTGTTCGGAGCAACTGAATTATCGTCTGGTTATATGCAATTAGCTGCTGCTGAAATGGCGTGCGGTGCTGGCATGAAAATGGAAAAGCCTAAAACAGAAGTGAAATCTGTCGAGGGAAAATGCGGCGATATGATGGATGGTGATAAAATGAAAAAAGGCATGGAATCGGCATGCGGCGCAATGATGAAAGGCAAAGAAGGTTCGTGTGGTGAGCTGCACGGCACGATGGCTGACATGCTACATGAAAAATAAAGATGCTTCATGTGGTGCCGCTAAAACGAATTCAAAAGTCGAAAAAGCATTAGATAATTCACCATTGTATGATGTTCACCCTTCTAAAAAATAATTGAGGTAATTATGAAAAAAATCGCACAATTTTTGCCGTTAGTTGGTGCTACTTTAATTTCTGGTGTTGCTAGCGCGGATTTAAATCCGTTTGGCTTCACTGAATTATCATCAGGTTATATGCAATTAGCGGAAGCTGAAATGGCGTGTGGGGCAAACATGAAAATGGATACACCACCTAAAACAGCTGAAGGCGCGTGTGCTGCTAAAAAAACTGATGTAACAGCAGAAGCAAAAAAAGTGGCAGAAGCAAAAGCCGCTGAAGCTGCAAAAGCAAAGAATTAAGTTTCAATCATTTTTGCAATGAAGAAAGGGTGTAGCAATACACCCTTTTTTATTTAGTAACACCTTAAAGTTCTAGCAATTTGTGCCTTATGATACAATTCGTGTTAACCAAATCGTTATTTTCTTAATCATTAAGAATCTTGAGTATGAAATTAAAAAAACTTTCACCTTTTATTTTACTTTGTTTAGCTGTTTCACCGATTATTTATGCTAACGACGCATTTGTGGTTCGAGATATTAAAGTCAAAGGCTTGCAACGCATTTCAGAAGGCACTGTTTATAACTATTTGCCTGTCACTGTCGGTGAACGTTTTTCATTAGACAACACTGCACCTGCGATTAAATCATTGTTCAAAACAGGGTTTTTCAAAGATATTTCGGTCGAACGTGACGGCTCAACCTTAGTTGTAAACGTCGTCGAACGTCCGTCAATTGCGAAAATTGTTTTTGAAGGAAACAAAGATTTAAGCAAAGATGATTTAACTAAAGCACTTAAAAAAATAGGTTTATCGGAAGGTCAAACATTCGACCGCCAATTGCTCGATAAAGTCGAACAAGAACTCAATCGTCAATATCTTAGTCATGGAAAATACGGTTTGACGATTAAAACCGAAGTCACCGATTTAACCAGAAACCGCGTCGCTATTTTTATCAAAATTTCCGAAGGGCGCGTTGCTAAAATCAAAGAAATTAACATTATTGGCAACAACGTTTTTAATGAAGTGGATTTATTGAAAAAAATTGAATTAAATACCTCCAATTTATTGTCGTTCTACACCAAAGATGACCAATACTCGAAACAAAAACTCGGTGCAGATTTAGAAACCTTACGTTCCTATTATTTGGATCGTGGTTATATCAATTTCAACATCGAATCCACCCAAGTCGCTATTACGCCGGATAAAAAAGATATTTATGTTACGATTAACGTCAAAGAAGGCGATGTTTATAAACTCGATAAAGTGAAACTCGCGGGCAATTTAATCGTTCCTGCTGACGAGTTAATCAAGCTCATGAAAGTAGGGCCTGGTGAAGTGTTTTCACGCAAAAGTGCGACTGAAACATCCAAAGCCATTTCTGATCGTTTGGGCGACGACGGTTATGCGTTTGCCAACGTCAACATGATTCCTGAAATCAACGAAGCCACAAAAACCGTTAATATGACCTTTTTTGTTGATCCAGCAAAACGGGTTTCTGTGCGCCGTATAAATGTCAAAGGCAATACTAAAACCCGCGATGAAGTTTTACGTCGTGAAATGCGCCAAATGGAATCGACATGGGCATCAAGTTCTAAAATAGAACGCTCGAAAACCCGTTTAGAACGTTTGGGTTATTTTGAAGATGTCGCGGTTGAAACACCACCTGTAGCGGGAACAGCTGACGAAATCGATGTGAATTACACCGTAACTGAAAAACCATCAGGTAATTTAATGGCTGGTGTCGGTTATTCGCAGGTTCAAGGTATTGTATTGAACGCTAACATTTCGCAAGACAATGTTTTTGGTTCCGGAAAACGCGTGAATTTAGCATTTAACAACAGTAACTATTTGACCAGTTATCAGTTTGGTTTTCACAATCCTTATTCCACTAGTGATGGCGTGAGTCAGGGTTATAATTTGGGTTATTCGAGTCGTAATGCAGGCGCGATTAACATTTCAAACTACAATACTGATGTAATGAATGCGGGAATTAACTTTGGTTTACCAATCAATGAATTTGACAGTCTTCGTTTTGATTTAGATGGTAAATATACAACATTGAAAACGACATCGTATTCTTCTGACCAAATTAAAAACTTTTTAATGTGTAAATCGATTAAAGATTGTGGCGATGGAATGGATGTCAACGATGATAATGCAGAGCAACAGTCATATCTAACATTTGCACCTTCTATCGGCTGGACGCATGACACATTGAATCGTGCTATCTTTCCGACAAGTGGCTGGCAACAACGTTTATCTGCGTTGGCAACGGTTCCAGGAAGTGATTTGGAATACTACAAAATGAGTTACAAACACCAAATGTATTTCCCAATTGCCAAAGATTTAACTTTCCGTTTGCATGGCGAAGCTGGTTACGGCGATGGTTATGGCAACACGAGCGAACTGCCATTTTTTGAAAACTATTTTGCTGGCGGTACAGGTTCAGTGCGTGGTTTTAAAAATAACACTTTAGGTCCGCGTGAAACTCGCACAAATTGCACCGCGACAACCACTACGTTGGGAACCATAAATCCTTGTGCGTATCGAAATTACTCAATCGGTGGCTCAACAAAAGTCATTGCAAACGCGGAATTGTTCTTTCCTGTACCATTTATGTCAGAAACAAAATCGGTACGTTTAGGAACATTTTTTGACGCTGGTTCGTTAAGCAATGGTTTGAACGTCGATAACATGAAGTATTCGGCAGGTGTTTCAGGGGAATGGATGTCACCATTTGGCGCATTATCCGTTAGTGCGGCAATGCCTTTAAATTCAAATTTGAGAAAAGATACTTACGGCAATCCACTTGGCGACGAAAAACAGATTTTCCAATTTGACTTTGGGCAAAACTTCTAAAACAGTTTTTAGTTTGTTGCCCTTATCACTTATAATTCAAGCATATTTTTTTATTTCCAATCGAAACTCTCGGAGAATTCCATCTTTATGAAAACCAAAATCGCGTTATTTTTAGGCTTAATGTTTGCGGCAAATATCAGTTATGCCGATTTGAAAGTGGGCTTTGTGAACATCCCAGCTGTACTTGAAAAAGCGCCGCAAGCTGAAAAAGCCAAAAAACGTTTAGAACAAGAATTTTCACCTCGTGACAAACAACTTGTTTCGCAACAAAAAGACATTCAAAACATGGAAGAGCGTTTAAGCAAAGACGCAGCGATTTTAGGCGAATCAGCACGTGGTAATTTAGAAAAAGATATTTTGAATAAAAAACGTGATTTCAAACGCACACAACAAGAATTCGGTGAAGATTTTAACGTCCGTCGTAATGAAGAATTAGGCAAATTACAACGCCGCATTGTTGAAGCCATTCGTGGTATTGCAAAAGATCAAGGCTTTGATTTGTTATTAACAGATGGCGTAATTTATGCGAGTGAACAAATCGATGTAACGACACAAGTTCAACAAAAATTAAGCATAATGCCTGAGTGATTAACTGCTTACATTCGCCTGACTCTCCCCCTTATAATCTAAAAAAGTGAAATTAAAATCATGTCTATAACGTTAGATATTCTACAAATTCAAGCCTTTCTTCCGCACCGTTATCCATTTTTACTCGTGGATAAAGTGGTGGAATGTGAGCCTGGCGTTAGGTTATTAGGGGTGAAAAATGTCACTTATAACGAACCCTTTTTTCAAGGACATTTCCCGCAAAAACCTGTGATGCCTGGTGTTTTGATTTTAGAAGCAATGGCGCAAACCACAGGTTTATTAGCTTCTGAAACAGCTGGCGAAGAATTAAAAGGTATGATTTATTACCTCACAGGTATTGATAAAGCGAAATTCAAACGCCCGGTTGTGCCTGGTGATCAATTGATGCTTGAAGCACGTTTTGTGAAAAGTAAACGTAACTTGTGGGCGTTTGAATGTAACGCGACTGTTGATGGTGAATTTGTTGCCAGCGCTGAAATTCGTTGTGCGGCAGTGGTTGAGTAAGTTTTGATTCATCCTACTGCTATTATCGACCTACGGGCTGAACTTTCTGAAAACGTGAGTGTCGGCGCGTTTTCAATGATTGGTGCGGACGTTAAAATCGGTTCGGGTACTGTTATTGCACCGCACGTCATCGTCAACGGTCACACTTCTCTTGGCAAAGATAATCATATTTATCAATTTTGTTCGATTGGTGAAAATCCACAAGATAAAAAGTACGCCGACGAAATCACACGCTTAGAAATTGGCGACCGTAACGTGATTCGTGAATATACCTCGATGCACCGTGGTACACATCAAGATAATAGATTGACCAAAATTGGTAGTGACAATTTGTTTATGGCTTACACGCATGTCGCGCATGATTGCGTGATTGGTGATCATGTAATTATGGCAAATGGCGCGTCACTCGCGGGTCATGTACGTTTGAACAGTCATGCGATTTTGGGCGGTTTTACGTTAGTACATCAATTTACCCAAATTGGGCAATACAGTTTTTCAGCAATGGGCAGCACGATTACTCAAGATATTCCACCGTTTGTGATGGTGGGTGGTCGCCCGACTCGTCCACATGGCATCAATTCTGTCGGTATGGAGCGCAACGGTATTTCTGCTGAAGATATTCGCCTGATTCGCAAAGCCTACAAAATGATTTACAAAATGAATCTTCGCCTCGAAGACGCGATTGAGCAAATGGAAGATTTAGCGGGTGATAGCAAAGAATTATCCAATATGGTGAATTTTCTTCGCAATGTTACACGTGGAATTTTGCGTTAATTTCAATGTTAATTGCAGGTGTTGACGAAGCAGGACGTGGTTGTTTAGCAGGAAATGTTTTTGCTGCAGCGGTGATTTTAAATCCTGATTTCCCGATTATCGGTCTAGCCGACTCCAAAGTATTAAGTGCGAAAAAACGTCAGTTTCTTTCAGAGAAAATCAAAAAATACGCACTAAGTTGGTCAATTGCTCAAGCAAGCGTTGACGAAATCGACGACATCAACATTCTGCAAGCCACGTTATTAGCAATGAAACGCGCGATTGAAGGTTTGCATATTCAACCGTCCGAAGTCTTAATTGACGGCAATCAACTTCCAAAAATTAATATTCCCGCCCGCGCCATTATTCAAGGTGATAAAAAAATTCAAGAAATCAGTGCGGCTTCGATTTTAGCGAAAGTGGCGCGTGATGAATCAATGGACGAATGTGCCAAAATCTATTCGCAATTTTCTTTCGCAAAACATAAAGGCTATGGCACAAAAGCGCATTGTCAAGAAATTGAACAATTTGGTATTTTAGACATTCATCGTAAATCGTTTAATCCTGTCAGAACGCTTTTACTTCAAAAATGACCCGCATTGTTTTAGGTATCGAATACGATGGCAGCCGTTTTTTTGGTTGGCAATGGCAAGTTAAACATCGTAATATTCAGCACGAACTTCAACAAGCCTTGAGTAGAATAGCGCAACATTCCATTACCGTGCAATGTGCTGGGCGAACGGACACGGGTGTTCATGCAACTGAGCAAGTCGTGCATTTTGACACGACGGCGATACGAAGTTTGGAGGCGTGGCATCGTGGCACAAATACCTATTTACCACCTGATGTACGGGTGATTTGGGTGCAAGAAGTGATTGGCGATTTTCACGCGCGTTATCGAGCGATTGCCCGTTTTTACCGTTACGTTATTTTGAATCGCGCGACGCCGTCGGCATTGAATCGCCAATCAACATGGTGTCCATTACCGTTAGACGCTGAAAAAATGCATCATGCCGCGCAAGGTTTGCTTGGACATCATGATTTTTCGTCGTATCGAGCGCAAGGTTGTCAGTCAAAAAGCCCCCTCCGAACAATGTATTTTATTGATGTTCACCGCGAAGGGGAGTTAGTAATTATTGAATTATCAGCAAATGCGTTTTTACATCACATGGTACGAAATATTGCAGGCGTTTTGATTGCGATTGGTTCGGGTAAACAAGAAGTTTCGTGGACGCGCGAATTATTAGAATTAAAGAATCGGCAATTGGGCGGTGTAACTGCGCCTTCAGATGGTTTGCATTTAGCTGGTGTTTATTATCCTGCGCATTACGGTATTGCCAAAAACCCTTCTTTTAACAAATTACCCGCCGACGCTCGGCGTTACGATTGAGTTTTTATGAATACTTTATCTTTTTACATTCACGGCAACGCCGACGGTCACAATGAAATCTTAGAAATGCTGACGACTTTTTTAGCTTTTTTTGAAGGTTTGACGATAAATGGTGGCGCATCGAATAACTCGAATTTTTTAGGAGGCATTACCAGTCTCGCTAATATCCATCCGTTGTTAGTGCATTTTCCGATTGGATTGTTGAGTTTATTTGTGGCGGTGGATTTAATCGGCACAGCAGCGAAAAAAACTAAATGGCGCGATTTTGCGAGCGGTTTGTTGTATTTAGGAACTGTATTTGCGGGTTTGACGGTTTGGGCAGGGTTTATTGCCAGTGACACAGTGCCTCATGGTCACAATGTTCACGACATAATGGAACGCCACGAACAATTGGGGATTTCAATTTTGGCATTATCAGCAGCGTTAAGCGCGTGGCGATTACGCCGTCCCGTTAACGGTTGGGGAATTTATAACGCGCTAACGGTAATTTTATTGGGCGTAATTATTTTCGGTGCAGATTTGGGTGGATTGATGGTTTACAAATATGGCGTAGCCGTTGAAGCAGTCACGGTTTCCTCAGAAGACAGTCATCACAATCATTAACAATATTTTTAAAACTGTTAAAATCATTACGTTTTCGCAATTTGTTTAAATCAAAATAGGAGCGTTATGACTTTAAAAATTTTAGTGCCACACCTTCCAGAATCTGTCAGCGACGCGACGCTAATTAGCTGGCACAAAAAAGTTGGTGATAGCGTCATGAAAAACGATAGTCTTGTTGATTTAGAAACCGACAAGGTGACGCTAGAAGTCGTCGCGCCAGAATCTGGGATTTTGTGCGAAATTTTAAAATTAGATGGTGCGATTGTTACTAGTGGCGAAGTTTTGGCGATGTTTGAAATTCAAAATATTCAAATCAACATCTCTAATATTTTAGACGATAACGACGATGTTAATAATCCCTTGACACCATCGATTCGTCGTTTATTGCGTGAACATGATTTAGACACGAGCAAAATTATTGGCACAGGCAAAGATGGACGATTAACAAAATCCGATGTTTTGGAGGTTATTAATCGACGTGCTTTGCAAGAAGCTGAAGTGGTTGCGCCAGTTTCAGAGCTTATCATTGTCACGGAATCGTTAAAAGAATTAGAACCTTCCACGCCATCGGAAAATCTACGTCCAGAACAGCGTGTTCCAATGACACGATTACGCGCGAAAGTAGCAGAGCGGTTATTGCAAGCCCAACAAAATGCGGCGATGTTGACGACGTTTAATGAAGTGAATATGCAAAACGTGATGGATTTACGCAATCAATATAAAACCCGTTTTGAGAAAAAACATTCGGTGAAATTGGGTTTTATGTCTTTTTTCGTGAAAGCCTCGATTGAAGCATTAAAGCATTTCCCTGTCATCAACGCTTCAATTGATGATAACGATATTATTTACCACGGTTATTACGATATTGGTATTGCGGTCAGTACCGAAAAAGGGTTGATTGTTCCGGTTTTGCGTGACGCAGATCAACTCGATTTTGCGGGTATTGAGCAAAGTATTGTGGAGTTTGGTGAAAAAACTCGTGATGCTAAATTGAGTTACGACGATTTGAAAGGTGGCACGTTTACGATTACCAACGGTGGCGTATTTGGTTCGATGTTGTCTACGCCGATTTTGAATCCGCCCCAATCTGCGATTTTAGGAATGCACGCGATTAAAGAACGTGCAGTGGTTGAAAATGGAAAAATTGTCATTCGTCCGATTATGTATTTGGCATTGTCGTATGACCACCGTTTAGTTGATGGACGGGATGCGGTGCAGTTTTTAGTGACAATTAAAGAATGTTTAGAATCGCCCGCGCATTTATTATTAAACATTTAAAAAAGGAAAAATCATGATTCAAATTCAAGGCTGGGCTGCAAAAAGTCCAAAAGCAGCTTTAGAACTTATTTCAGTTGACGCGGATGATCTAGGCGCAGAAGACGTTGAAGTCCTTGTTGAACATTGTGGCATTTGTCATTCTGATTTATCGATGTTGAATAACGATTGGGGTTTTACCTCGTACCCGATTATTCCTGGTCATGAAGTCATCGGAACCATTATAGCAATCGGTAGTGCGGTCAAAGGTTTAAAAGTGGGGCAGCGCGTAGGCGTGGGTTGGAATTCAGGAAGTTGTATGCACTGCCAGGAATGCGTCACTGGGCAACATAATCTTTGTTCACAAGCATTGCCAACCATTGCAGGCGGACATCACGGTGGTTTTGCCAACAAAATCCGAGCGCATTGGGTTTGGGTCATTCCGTTACCAGAAAATTTAGACGCAAGTTCGGCAGGACCTTTGTTGTGTGGCGGTATTACGGTTTTTGCACCGTTTCTTAATTTCGACATTAAACCCACGCATCACGTTGGAGTTTTGGGAATTGGTGGTTTAGGGCATTTGGGCTTGAAATTTGCGAACGCTTGGGGTTGTGAAGTCACAGCGTTCACGACTTCTGAATTGAAAGTTGACGAAGCCAAACGTTTTGGCGCACATAACGTGATTACCAGTTACGACACGGATTCGATTTTAAAAGCCGTAAATTCATTCGATTTGTTGTTAGTGACAGTGAATGTGCCGTTGGACTGGGCGACTTTACTCAAAACGTTAAAACCAAATGGTAGAATGCACGTTGTCGGCGCAGTACTTGAACCGATGCCAATTCCTGCAATGAATTTAATTTTTGGGCAAAAAAGCATTTCGGGTTCGCCAACAGGTTCGCCCGCTGCAATCGCGACGATGCTTGAATTTGCCGCGCGTCACAATATAGCACCACAAGTCGAACATTTCCCAATGTCACAAGTAAATGAAGCACTCGCACATTTAATTGACGGCAAAGCACGTTACCGTATTGTATTAGATGCAGATTTTTAATTTTATTTGTTGACGATTTTTATTCATAACAGTAAGTTACACATTTTTAATTACCTAATTACTCAAGAGTTTTTGATGAACAACTTTCCTAGAATTAGCCGCTTGCCACCTTACGTTTTCAACATAGTCAATGACTTAAAAGCCAAGGCACGTGCCGATGGTGAGGATATTATTGATTTTGGCATGGGAAATCCTGACCAACCGACACCGCAACATATTGTGGATAAGTTAATCGAAGCTGTGCAACGTCCTGACACACACCGTTATTCAGTTTCGCGTGGCGTGCCACGGTTACGAAAAGCGATTTGTAATTGGTATAAAAACCGTTTCGATGTGGATTTAGATTTTGATACTGAAGCGATAGTTACGATTGGTTCAAAAGAAGGTTTAGCGCATTTGGCGTTAGCGACTTTAGGACCTGGCGATGTGGTACTTGTGCCAAATCCTGCTTATCCAATTCACCCTTATGGCGTAGTGATTGCAGGTGCGGATGTGCGTCATGTGCCACTTGTAGCAGGAAGTGACTTTTTTGAAGAATTAAACAGTGCGATTATTAACTGCTTACCAAAACCTAAAATGCTGATTTTAAATTTTCCTGGTAATCCCACCAGTGAATGTGTGGATTTAGACTTTTTTGAAAAAGTTGTTGCTGTCGCCAAAGAGCATAACATTTGGGTCGTTCAAGATATTGCTTATGCAGACATCGTTTTTGATGGCTATAAAGCGCCGTCGATTTTACAAGTGGCAGGCGCAAAAGATGTGGCAGTCGAATTTTTCTCGTTATCGAAAAGCTACAATATGCCAGGTTGGCGCGTGGGCTTTATGTGCGGAAATAAAGAACTCGTTGCTGCCTTATCACGCATCAAATCCTATTTGGATTATGGTACTTTTGCGCCAATTCAAATTGCGGCGATTGCTGCATTAGAAGGTCCGCAAGAATGTGTTGCCGAAATTGCTGAAATGTATCAAAAACGCCGTGACGTATTATGTGAAGGCTTAAATGCGTTCGGTTGGGTAGTTGAAAAACCGAAAGCCACGATGTTTGTGTGGGCAAAAATTCCTGAAGCCTACGCTGAAATGGGATCATTGGAATTCTGCAAAAAATTATTGATTGATGCAAAAGTCGCGGTTGCGCCAGGTATCGGTTTTGGTCAATACGGTGATGATCATGTGCGATTTGGTTTGATTGAAAATGAAAATCGTACTCGTCAAGCAGTACGTGGTATCAAAGCAATGTTTAAAAAAGACGGCGTAATTTAAGGAGAACTTTTTGAAACCAGTAAAAATAGGTATTTTAGGATTAGGCACAGTTGGCGGTGGCGCGGCAAAAGTTTTGCAACGCAACGCCGCAGAAATTGCTAGAAGGGCAGGACGTGAAATTATTATCACTCGTGCGTCAGCCAGCGATTTGAGCAAACCGCGTTTGTGTGACACGTTAAACATCGAACTGACCACAAACGGTTTTGATATTATCAACGACCCCGAAATCGACATCATCATCGAAACGATTGGTGGCGCGGGAATCGTGAAAAATATGGTGTTGCAAGCGATTGAAAACGGCAAACACGTTGTCACCGCAAACAAATCACTCATCGCGTTGCACGGAAATGAGATTTTTGCCAAAGCGAGCGAAAAAGGCGTGATTGTCGCATTTGAGGCGGCGGTTGCTGGCGGTATTCCAATTATCAAAGCAATTCGTGAAGGCTTGAGCGGCAATCAAATTGAATGGCTCGCAGGGATTATCAACGGCACGAGCAATTTCATTTTGACCGAAATGCGAGACAAAGGGCGTGATTTTGCCGACGTGTTAGCCGAAGCGCAGGCATTAGGTTATGCCGAAGCGGATCCGACTTTTGACGTGGAAGGCATCGACGCAGGACATAAATTGACGATTTTAGCGTCGATTGCGTTTGGAATTCCGTTGCAATTCGACAAAGTTTATACCGAAGGCATTACGCAAATTACCCGCACTGATGTGGAATATGCCGAGCAGTTGGGTTATCGGATTAAAAGTTTGGGCGTAGCGCGTAAAACCGAAAAAGGGATTGAATTGCGCGTACACCCAACCTTAATTCCTGAACGGCGTTTGATTGCGAATGTGAATGGCGTGATGAATGCGGTGTTGGTGAAAGGCGATGCGGTTGGCGCGACGTTGTATTATGGTGCGGGCGCAGGTGCAGAGCCAACAGGTTCGGCGGTGGTTGCCGATGTGATTGATGTGGTGCGTGCGTTGACCAGTGACCCTGAAAATCGTGTGCCGCATTTAGCGTTCCAAGCCAATGCGCTGGCGGATATTCCTGTTTTAGATTCGGGTGACTTCCAAACCGCGTATTACTTGCGCTTGCACGCTGAGGATAAATCGGGCGTTTTAGCGGATGTGACACGAATTTTGGCGGATTGTGACATCAGTATCGAAGCGATTTTGCAAAAACCACCTGCCAAAAATGAAACGATTGTGCCGATTATTTTATTGACGCAAGTGACCCAAGAACACAAGCTCAATGCGGCGATTGCCAAAATTGAACAATTAGAAACGGTTAGCGGTAAGGTGAATCGGATTCGGTTGGAAACGTTGGGGTAGGTGTAACAAGTTGGCGTAGTGAAATCACAAAAGCTACGCCTTATTTTTATTAAGGACACTTTATGAAACAGTTTGTTGTTGCTTTTTATTTATCCGTTATTTCAATATCTGCATATTCAATGGAAGAAACAACGGGAAGTACGATAGTAGAAGGTGCAAGAGAGTACGGCAGGTACAACCAAGGTTTTAAAGATATTGATACGAACTCTACACTCATGTATTCAGGATTTGTTTTAGGCGTTGCTAATGTTTTATCAATTTCAAAATTATCTTGTTTTCCTAGTAAAACAGATGGCGACCAAGTGATAAGTATTGTAACTAAATACATTCTTGCTAATCCTGAAGAATGGAATTTGAAAGGAGTTCAATTAGTTTCAAATGGGATAACATCAACATTTTCATGTAAAACAGAACACAGAAGTTCAGAGAAAACAGATAACAGCAGGAGTTATTGAATAAAATTTGGCAGATTTTCATTTCCAAGAAAGTTGTCATCAATTCGTGAATAAAGTTTCTGTTGTTTTGTCGTCGTTGGAGGATTAGCGAGGAGTTTTGAAAATGATTGCCGTGCCACAATACTTAGAACAGCCATTTCAAGAAATTGCAGAAATGGAACACAAACCCGTTGATAAATTCTTAGAGCAAACACTCGTTGAATTTATTGACGATTATCACGATGCAAGACTTGCTGAACAAGCGATAAAAGAAGTTCACAACTGCGAAGATAACGTACTTTCTTTAACTGACGCTAGAAAACTCTACGATGAATTGGTCAGTTCAAATTAAAGAAAAGGCGGTTAAATCGCTAGCCAAAATTAATCGCAAAGATGCTGAAACAATTTGGCATTTTTTAGAAAATGAGTTGCCGACGATGGAAAATCCACGTCAAAAAGGAAAAGCCTTAGTCGTTGAATTCAGAGGAATGTGGCGATACAGAATTGGGGATTATCGGATTATTTGCGAAATTCAAGACCAAAAAGTAACCGTGATGGTTATCGAAGTTGAACATCGGTCGAAGGTTTATAAATTGCATTAGCGAGGCATCTTGAAAATGATTGCACAAGCACAACCGCAAAAACTCACTGAATTACAGCTTGAGTTGCTGAAAATGTTTAGTTACCAACTCAACCAAGAACAGTTGTTGGACATCAAAAATTTGTTGGCGAATTACTTTGCAAACAAAGCGACTGAAGAAATGGATAAACTTTGGGATGCAAACAATTGGAACAATGACACGATGGAACAGTGGCTGGGCGAGGCATCTTGAAAATGAACACATTAAGCGCGAATGAATTAAACATAAAAGGCGTGAATGCCATTGAATTGGCACTTGCGAATCAATCCGAAATTTCTATTTCAGTTGAAGGCGTGCCAAAATTTGTGGTAATTAGCGCAGAACATTACAACTATTTGCGCGAATGTGAACTTATAGCTGCAATTGCTGAAACGAAAGCCGATATTGAAGCGGGACGTTTTGTAACGTGTAGCCCAGAGGAACATTTGGCGCGAATTTCAAGTCAGTTATGACTTTTCAGCTTGTTTATACTGAAAAGTTTGAAAAATGGGTGATTCGATTTTTAAAACAACATCCCGACGTAAAACAAAAATATCTGAAAACGTTGCAATTGTTAGAGTTGAATCCACATCATCCTTCGCTTCGGCTTCATCGTTTATCGGGTAAATTGAAAAAGTTTCATTCTGCTTCGATTGATATGTTTTATCGCATCACATTGGAATTTGAGATACGCGACAACATGATTATTTTGGTGGATGTTGGAACGCTTGATGATGTTTATTAGTATTAACGCGGAGTTTTGAAAATGATTGCACAAAACTCACAGAAATGTTTTCAATTAGCGAAAAATCACAAAACAGTTAAAATACCCCACCCAAAAATTTACATACTAAAACTTTTCATAGGAAAAAAAATGAAACGCTACACAGGTTTAATCGAAAATTATCGTTCACGTTTGCCCGTCAGTGAAACTACGCGCATTATCAGTTTGGGCGAAGGCAACACGCCATTGATTGAACTCCACAATATTCCTCGCATGATTGGTAAAGACATAAAAATCTACGTCAAATTTGAAGGCTTAAATCCAACGGGTTCATTCAAAGATCGCGGCATGACATTAGCGGTTACAAAAGCGGTTGAAGCTGGCAGCCAAGCAATTATTTGCGCTTCAACAGGTAATACGTCAGCCGCAGCAGCAGCTTATGCAGTTCGTGCTGGCATTCAAGCGTTCGTGTTAATTCCAGAAGGTAAAATTGCGCTCGGTAAACTCGCGCAAACCTTGATGTACGGTGCGAAAATCATTCAAATCAACGGAAACTTTGACCGTGGCATGGCTTTAGTAAAAGAAGTTGCTGATCTCGCACCCGTTACGATTGTGAATTCAATCAATCCATTCCGAATTGAAGGGCAAAAAACCGCTGCGTTTGAAATTGTGGATGAATTAGGTTTTGCACCTGACTTTCATTGTTTACCTGTCGGTAATGCAGGGAATATCACCGCATATTGGAAAGGTTACGACGAATATGCCACCGACAGAGTCTGTGGAAACCGCCCTGCAATGTGTGGTTATCAAGCAGCTGGCGCAGCTCCATTTGTCGAAGGTGCGATGATTGACAATCCTGAAACCATTGCAACAGCAATTCGAATTGGTCATCCACAATCGTGGGATTTGGCGTGGAATGCACAAAAACAATCTGGTGGTTGGTTTGATAAATGCAGTGACGAGAAAATTTTAGCCGCACAAAAAATGTTGTCACAATTTGAAGGGGTTTTTTGTGAGCCAGCTTCAGCGGCATCATTAGCGGGCGCATTAAATGACATCCATACTGGAAAAATTCCAGACGGTAGCACTATCGTTTGTACATTGACGGGAAATGGAATTAAAGATCCTGAAATTGCCATGATGCAATGTGCGGACTCAAAACCTGTGACAATTGAAGCAAGTTTAGATGCAGTGAAAAAAGCGATTTTAGATAATTTTTAAGGTGCGATATGCGGTGCATAAATCATTTATGCACCGCTAAATTTATTTACATAGCATCCAAATTGCCGCTTTTTTTACGTTCTAAATCTTGGATATATCGTAAAACAAAGGTTATAGCAGTTTGTTTCATATCTAAGAACTTTACACCGACTTGTTCTGTCATCTCTCCGGTTTTCAATCTTTCAATTTCACGATTTGACATGATTTGTATCGGCACATCAACTTCACCTTGACCAGGAAGGACCATTGAGCAAACATCTTCACCATATTCAGTTGCTGCCTGTAAAAAGACGGTAAACTCTTCATTAGTATTGAGCATTGAAAATCCGGAAATGCTGATATCAAATAACTGCAACCACATCGCATTTACTTCATTTTCATCAGGGAGAGTAGGGTTTTCTTCTAGCTCTTCTTCAAATAATTTCCGTGCAATTTTAGCTTTAATTTTATTTTCAATCGACATTTTCCCGAATAACTTAGCGAATTCTTCTCGTTCAGTCTGTGCATCTTCCCGAATTTTATCTACCATTTTTTGCCTGATAGCATTTGTTGCGACTTTATATGCTTCGACATATGCTGGTCTTGAGTCTTCCGTTGGGGGTTGTAATCTAATTACACATGAACTAGGATTCATTACTGCTGGCGCGACCATACGGTAGTAAGCTCTGCGATTGTACCAATATAGAGAACTGGGAATAGGCATTGAAAAAGCATTGGATCCCTTATACGTTACCCTTGACGCTTTTTCGTCGCATGTAAACGCAACCTGAATACCATTAAAGACGGTTTTAAATTTAACGCGAGGAGTATTCACTAATTTTTTATTTAGAAAATCCGAGGCGCCATAATCTAAAATAAGGGTACCGGCTTTATGATCGACTGCGATAATACCTGTCAGTAATGTGTCTTTACCACCTAATTCTGCAATGATCATACATTTGTTTTTTACCAGTAGTGAAAAGTTATTCACCATCATTTGATAGCTGTGGATTATCGCGGATTCTGTGTCACTCATGAGATTTTACCAAAAAAGTTAAAAATAGTTTCTGTGAGCCTATTGTAAAGATTTAAGGTTCATTTTACAAAAGGAGATTTATGGGTTGGTTATTACTTTTATTAGCAGGCTGTGTCGAAATTGTTTTTGCATTAAGTCTAAAATATAACCAAGGTTTCACGCAAGTTGTTCCAAGTGTTATAACAGCGTTATCGGGCGGAATTAGTTTTTATTTACTTATGTTAGCATTAAAAACATTACCACTTGGCACTGCATATGCCGTTTGGACAGGAATGGGAGCAGTTGGCGTAGCGATTTTCGGTATTTTTTTATTTAAAGAGTCCGTTGATATTTACCGATTACTTTCAATTTTGTTTGTAATAGTTGGTATCGCTGGCTTGAAATTAACGGACAGTTATTAAAATGTTACATTTGATTTTTGAATTATCAGATGCTGTTGTTGTAAATCGTTTACATAATCAGGCAGGCGTTATTTTTTTAAATAACGCTGTGTTGAAATTAGTACAAAAATCGCTATTTCAACCTGCATTAACGCAATTATTACAAACAACACCGTGTTATGTTTTAAGTGACGATTTAACGTTACGTGGCATTACAGAAGATTTATTACTAGAAAAAATTATAGTGATTGATTACTATAAATTTGTGCAATTAACGCTTAAACACACGCCTATTCAAACATGGAATTAAAGCTTACTGAATATGGTTTTTTAGTGAATTCAAGTGATTGGAGTGAAACTGTTGCCACTGAATTAGCGATATTAAATCGAATAACATTAACGTCGAATCATTGGGAAATTATTTTGTTCATGCGTGATTATTACGAACAATTTAATTATTTACCGAATACGCGTATTTTTGTTAAAGCAATTGCTAATAAATTCGGAATTGAAAAAGGAAATAGTCGTTATTTACAGCATCTTTTTCAAGAATCGCCTTTAAAATACACCTGTTTGTTAGCAGGTTTACCAAAACCACCTACCTGTTTGTAATTCAAATTATTACAATCCACATTTTTGAATAATTCAGGTCGTACTGGATAACAATCCGTAATGGGTTATTAAATATCTAGTGATTCTAAGTGTTTCCAGCGATTAATTATTTTACAAAATAATTCGGCTGTTTTTTCAGCATCATACAATGCGGAGTGTGCTTTGTCGCTTTCCCAATGCAAACCTGCCGCTTGCGCCGCTTTTGCCAAAACCGTTTGTTGGTACATTAAACCACCTAATGTCGCCGTATCAAATGTGCTAAACGGATGAAAAGGATTTTTCTTGAGTTGCGAACGATGAGCAGCAGCATTCACAAATGCAATATCAAATGCAGGATTGTGTCCAACCAAAATCGCTTTTGTGCATTTGTTACGTTTCATTGCTTCTTTGATTGGCTTAAAAATTAACTCCAACGCCGATTTTTCATCAATGGCCATGCGAAATGGGTGAAATGGATCAATACCTGTAAATTTCAACGCTACGGGATCTAATTCAGAATTTTTAAATGGAATAATGTGTGCGGAATAACGTTCTGTAGTAATTAAATGCCCTTCTTGATTTAATTCGACAATAACAGCAGCAATTTCAAGTAACGCATTTTTTTTAGGATTAAATCCAGCTGTTTCAACGTCAATTACAACGGGAAGATAACCACGAAAGCGTTTTTCTAAAGGGATTATTGTCGTTTCCATGGGTTAAAAATTTCCTGAGGATTAAATAAAAAAGCCTGTTGCTCGATGCGAGCTACTATCTGTGCTATGTTACTCGAAAACCAAATTGAATAAAAATAATCATAAATAAAGGAAATTAAAAAATGAAAAAGCAAAAAATTGCTATACGTTTAATTAATGCAACATTATTAACTTCATTGGTTGCATGTACAGCTTTACCTGTGAAAGACCAACGTGATCCTTTAGAAAGTTGGAATCGTGATGTGCAGTCATTTAATGAACGTGCAGATGAATATGTCATGAAACCCGTTGCAACAGGCTATCGATTTGTCATGCCGTCTTTTGCAAGCGAGGGTGTGAGCAACGCATTTGGTAATATGGGTGATATTGGCGTGACCCTGAATGACGTATTGCAATTTAAATTAGCCCAAGCAGGTTTAGACAGTTCACGTTTTATGGTGAATACAGTAGCAGGTGTGGGTGGTTTAGTCGATGTTGCGGATATGGTCGGATTGTCAAAACATAAAGAAGATTTTGATCAAACATTGGGCGTTTGGGGCTTACCGTCTGATCCTTATATTGTATTACCTTTTTTTGGTCCAAGTTCGCCACGTGGTATTGTCGGACGTTTTGGTGATGCCGCAATGAATCCATTGAATTACGTTAGTTTGGGAGCATCAGGTTTCATTTCAAGTGCCATTAGTGGCGGTACGAATGCATTAAAAGTAGTTGATATTAGGGCAAGTCATTTAGGTGCTGAAAAAGTCATTAACGAAGCGACTGAAGATCATTATGAGTTCGTAAAAAATTCGTATTTTCAACAACGTGAGTATTTAGTGAATGATGGTGAAGTTTCAGACAAAAATGATGTGATTGATACCGTTAACTAAAAATAAAATTTTAAAACTTACAATGAATTGACATTATATTATTGATAGCAGTTTTGCTTTATCTTTTACGATTGAGACCATGTTATGGGAAGTTTATTTAAAGACATATTTGATATTTTGTTTGATATCATCCAATTTTCAGAACCTTATTTGTTAGTTATAACCATTTTTTTCATACCGCTCAGCATCATGATTACATCCTTGCCAAAACGATTTTTTCAATACGAATTCATTCAACATCTTTTGCCTTCGTTATTTGCTAAATACGAAAGCAGAAAAATACAATTAGAACGCATTAACGCTATGACGCAAAATGCGATGATTGTGATTTTGATGATTGATGTATTTGATCTGGGGCATTTCTTTTTTAGTGAACATGGCGGTTATGAAGCTAGCTCTCATGATGAAGTAAGTGGTACTAGTCAACACGGTGCCACAGTAGTTGGTGAGCACGCCCCCCCTCGAACACTAAAATAATGCCTGAATTACCTGAAGTCGAAACCACAAAACGTGGCATTTCGCCCCATATTATTGGCAAAAAAATTCAAGGCGTAATCGTAAGGCAACGACAATTTCGTTGGTTAATTGATCCGAATTTTGAAAGTTATTTGATTGGGCAAACAATCGAAGATGTTGAACGCAGAGCTAAATATCTACTTATTAAAACACAACACGGCACTTTGATTGTGCATTTGGGAATGTCGGGGAATTTGCGAATTGTGAAGAATTCTACACCCCAAAATAATCATGATCATGTTGATATTATTCTTGATAAAGATACCGTATTGCGCTTTAACGATCAACGACGTTTTGGTGCGATGATTTGGGCGACTGGCAATGTAATGAAGCATTCGCTATTGTGTAATTTAGGCGTTGAGCCTTTATCGGATGAATTCACAACTCAGCAATTATTTCTATTAAGTCGTCGTAGGCGAGTTCCGATTAAAACATTTTTAATGGCAGGGAAAGTGGTGGTTGGTGTCGGTAATATCTATGCAAATGAAGCGTTATTTATGGCAGGAATTTTACCAATGCGTCATGCGTGTGATTTATCTTCAGCGGATTGTGACTCGTTGGTTGAGAGTATTCGTGTGATATTGGCACAGGCAATTGAAAAAGGTGGCACCACATTACGTGATTTTGTGAATGTAGATGGCAAAGCAGGTTATTTTCAACAGCAATTGCATGTTTACGGTCGAGGTTTGCTACCTTGTATTCTTTGTAATCAATTGTTACAAGAAATCAGAATGGCTAATCGCACCACTGTTTTCTGTACGAATTGTCAGCAATAAATTTTAGTTAAATTAAATGTCCAGATTTTCAATTTTAGGTTTATGCCTACTCACTTATTTTTTAACCGCTTGCACGACTATTCCAATAACGCCAAGGAATACTGAAAATTTGTGTGCCATATTTAAACAAAAACACGAATGGTATAACGCCAGCAGTGCAACCGAAAAAAAATGGGGCGTTTCGATTCCTATTCAAATGGCAATCATGCACCAAGAATCACATTTCGTCGCTGATGCAAAAGCGTCCAGTGGATTTCTTTCCTGGTTAGGATTTGGTTCAAGTGCTTACGGTTATCCACAAGCTAAAAATGAAACGTGGCGCGATTATCAAGGAAAAAGCGGGAATGCCAATGCGAGTCGTGATAATTTTGCAGATGCGTGTGATTTTATCGGATGGTATTCGCAAACAAGTTTTAAAAAATTGGGAATTCAAAAAAATGATGTGCGGAATTTATATCTTGCTTATCACGAAGGAAATAGCGGTTTTAAGCGACAAACTTATAATGAAAAACCGTGGCTATTAACCATTTCAAATAAAGTCGCACAACGCGCTCAACAATTTCAACAGCAACTTAGTGCATGTCGATTGCAGTGACTTTGGTAAATTATGAATGGCAAATAGGCGTTTCATATTGGTTAATGCGACTTTTAGCTGTTGGTTCCTTTTTAGCGTTAATTGCTTGCTTTATGAATGCGTTGGCGTTGTTGATTAAACTAGGTTTGGCGAGTTTGGTTCTTTTGCAGGCTTTGCAAACGTGGCAACAATTTAGCGTCTGTCATTGGTACTTGAATTATGAAGACGAAAATAGTTGGAAAATCATTGAGTCAAATAGGATATATCCCATTGAGATTCTGTCTTCAACCGTCATTTCACAGTGTGTTATTTTTTTGCATTATCGGAATGAGAGCAAGAAACATTATCGGCTGATTTTCAAAGATGCGCTGTTTCCAAACGCCAGTAATTTTCGCCAATTGATTGTGGCACTTAAAATATCTCACTAAATTAAATGTCAATCAATAAAAGAACGGGTTTTTTGTGTGCCAATAAATAAGTCATTACTGACCGTTTCAATCAATTTTATCCACGTTAGTGAACGCTCACATTCAGGCGAATAGGGCGGTTCTTTGCAAATACTCAATTTACCATTTTTAAGTTCATCAAAATGTAAACCCGTTAAGGGTCGGATAATTGTATCGCTTGGCGTTGCAGTGAAATCCATAATCGTTTTTTGATTCAAATGTAGTAAATTCAAAATTAATTTTGGGACTTGATAAAGTGGCAAATTACCGACTTTCAATGCACCTTTTTTGCCATCAATAATCAATAATGGCGTACTAATGTAAGATTTAAACATAGCATCAGAAAAATCCCCGCGATTACTCGTTAAAAATCCCGACTCAACATAACCCGCGAAATTTTCGCCTAAAAATGGCAAATGATCACCAAACGCTACGATAACGCCATTCGGATCTTTTGCTTGTAGATTTTTTAGAAAATCGGCGAATTCTTGCGATTTATAAAATGTTGTATTTGCGTAAGCGGTGACTTCTTCGACCTTAGAATTGCTAGTAATTAATGGGGGGCGGCTTTTATTTAATGGATAATCCCAATGCCCAAAATAGGTGACGATATAATCAAGAATTGGTTGATCTGATTCTAACGTGTCAGAAATTTTGCTTAAAACTTGACGGTATAACGAACTATCACCCAAAAATTCACGGTTAATATCGTCTAAATCAAAATCTTTTTTCGACCAATACGTTTGAAAACCAACACGATGATACGCATTTATACGATTCCAAAACACAGGGATATTTGGATGTGAAACGACCGTTTTATAACTTTTTTGTGCCAATAAATTTGGCAAACATGGCACTTCATTCAATAATTGCCGTTCAAATTTCACTGTGTTTTTCGTTACGGGAAAGCCACATAACACTTCAAATTCTGAATTTGCCGTCATTCCTGCAAAAACAGGAACAAGCGCAGTTGAATTATTGGCACTGTTCCAAATTTTACGAAAATCATCGGACAACGGATTTTTTTTAAATTTTACTTTCGTAAGATTATTCGCATCCCAAAAAGATTCTAATAACACAATATGTACGTTGCGTGGTGTGAAGTTTTCAAATGTATTTGCTTCGGATTGTTGGCTCAGTAATTGTTGCGCAGCACGTTTCGCTTCGTCTTCATCGGGTGCATTGTCCGCTAATAAAAAATAACGCGCCCCTTCAACTAATGTATGAATTGTTGCACCTTGCCAAACATAATTTGCGCGTTGATTCCAAGGCATTGTGCCAATATATGTGTCAATTGGTTCAACAATTAAATTCGGTTGATACACTATTGTCATTGTTAATAATCCCGCAAAAACCCCACTAATATAATTGTGCATGCGGCGCAATCTAAAATTAAAAACAAGCAAACTTCCTAGTGCAACTAATGGCAACGCTAACGCAAAAAATTTCCAACCGCTTAAAATCAGTAACAACGAATGCAAGGCAAAAATGTCATCAGGCATTAAAGGACCACCGAAGAACGCGATTTTAATCGGGTTTCCTAAATATAAAAGGCCCATAATTAGCGCATGTAAAATCAAAAAAATCCAAACGCGCCGCGACAATGTGTACAAAATATATGCGAATATCAATTGAGCAAAATAATCGAGCGGCATTGATGTGAATTCAATTTCAACATCAAATTGCCATGCGCTAATTAAGCAGTAAAATGCATAAAAAAATGCGGTAGAATAAATAGGCAACAATGGTGAGTAAAGAATTCTTTTTAATTTCATTAAATTAATGCCAATGCAAACATTAAACCATCTTCACGCCCACCAACTGCTTCATAATAATTTTTACGCACACCAATTTCGTTAAAGCCCATATTTTCGTATAGTGCGATGGCGTTAATATTTGATGGTCGCACTTCTAAAAACATCATTTCTGCTTTCTTGCTTGCAATAGAAATTAAATGTTCCAATAATTTTCTGCCGATACCTTGTTTTTTTTCTTTTGGTGAAACACATAAATTTAAAATATGTGACTCACCCACTGCCATTGACATGATGCAGTAACCCAAAATATCGTCACCTAATTCACATACCCAACAGTCGTAACCGGTATTTAAGCAATCTTTGAAAATATCTTCGGCCCACGGAAATGTGTAACTGGATTTTTCAATTGCAACGACTTGTACTAAATCGGTAGGGTTCATTTTTCGTAAGCGCATCAAATCTTTGCGGCTCACAGAATCAGGGAAAACTTTGGCATAAAACTCCACATCAGCATCGTAAATTATAAAATCTTTTAATCGGTCAAACAGTCCACGCATTTTTAATTCTCACATGAAAATTAGTCACAGTAATTTATAAGAGCGTGTTTTAAAAGTCCGATAGCCCAAAAAATCTCGATTTATCCAGTCTGCTTTTGTTTAAAATATGACGGATTTTGCCAAATTCGTTTTTTAAAGTTTAAATAATCACGCTTGAGATTACGCCTATTTTGCGGCTTCAGGACTTTTAAAACACGCACTAAGGTAATAATCATGTCATATTGTCGCATTAAAACAGGGCTGTTCAAAAATAAAGACAACTGATCTGATAATAATCATGTTGGTTTAAAATGAAAAATCAAAATGTTATGATTAGTACGTTTTCGGTAATTACAATCAATCCATAAAAGCTACGTGATTGGCGGCTTTTTGTTATTTAAGTTTTATTTTAGGAAGGTAAAAAAGTGAGTAAAGATTTCATTTTTACATCAGAATCTGTTTCAGAAGGTCACCCTGACAAATTAGCGGATCAAATTTCGGATGCCGTATTAGATGCAATTTTAGCGCAAGACCCCAAAGCTCGTGTGGCATGCGAAACATTAGTCAAAACGGGAATGGTCATTTTAGCGGGTGAAATCACCACCGATGCGTGGGTCGATACCGAAGCATTAGTGCGTAAAGTCGTTTGTGAAATCGGTTATGATAACGGCGAAGTCGGTTTTGATGGCAATAGCTGTGCTGTTTTGAATGCAATTGGCAAACAATCTGCTGACATTGCGATGGGCGTTGATGAAGATGCAGCGCATGAACAAGGTGCAGGCGACCAAGGATTAATGTTTGGCTATGCCACTAATGAAACAGACGTTTTCATGCCAGCACCAATCACTTATTCGCATTTATTGGTCAAGCGTCAAGCAGAGTTGCGTAAAAATGGCACATTGTCATGGTTACGTCCAGACGCAAAAAGTCAGATTACGTTCCGTTATGAAAATAATAAACCCGTAGCGATTGATGCTGTGGTTTTATCAACGCAACATTCACCTGAAATTGGCGCGAAAGATTTATACGAAGCGGTGATGGACAGCATTATTCTGCACGTTTTACCAAAAGAATGGTTGCACAAAGATACAAAATATTTTATCAATCCAACGGGTCAATTTACCATCGGTGGTCCTGTAGGTGATTGCGGTTTAACAGGTCGTAAAATTATTGTTGATACTTACGGCGGTATGGCGCGTCACGGTGGCGGTGCATTTTCTGGCAAAGATCCTTCAAAAGTTGATCGTTCAGCGACTTATATGGCGCGTTATGTCGCGAAAAATATTGTTGCAGCAGGTTTGGCGGATCGTTGTGAAATCCAAGTTTCTTACGCAATCGGTGTGGCAGAGCCGACTTCGATTAGCGTTGAGACATTTGGTACTGGGAAACTAAGCGAAAATCGTTTAGTTGAAATTGTTCGTGATGTTTTTGATATGCGTCCAAAAGGTTTAATTGCACAATTGGATTTACTGAAACCCATTTACCAAACAACCGCCGCTTATGGGCATTTTGGTCGTACGGAAGATACTTTTAGTTGGGAAAAAACAGACAAAGTTGATGCGTTAAAATTCGCAGCAGGCATTTAAATTTATGGCTAAAGATAAGCCAACGATTCCTGCTAACAAAGTGCCTTCAAAAAAATGGGTACATTTACAGGAAAACGATGTAACAACTGAAAAGTTGAAAGATGTTTTTGACCATCTTTCATGTAAAACCTTTATAGAAGACGATGAGTTGTACCTTGATATTGATGAAATCAATACACTAATTTTGGTTTCTATCAATTATGGTGACAAGTACATTTCGTTTTCATGTGTTTTTGATGTCAGTAAAACAGTGCCATTTCTAACAAAAACGTTGATTATTAACGAGGTTAATAATTCTATTCCATTTATCAAATTCACTGTTCCAGCCGAAGATGCGTTTAATGACTGTATTTACAGTGTTTCTGATTTAGGTTTTATTGGTGGTGTATCCGTAATTGAGTTAGAAAGAGCTGCAAACTCTTTTATTGCGGCATTGAAAATTGCACTTACAGATTCTGAGTTACACAAATTAAACGGTTAAAATAACCGAGGAAAATAAAATGAGTTTTACTGATTACAAAATTGCTGATATTTCATTGGCACAATGGGGACGTAAAGAAATCAACATTGCAGAAACTGAAATGCCTGGTTTGATGGCGTTACGTGCAGAATTTGGCGCGGTGCAACCGTTGAAAGATGCTCGCATTGCGGGTTGTTTACATATGACAATTCAAACAGCAGTTTTGATTGAAACCTTAATAGCTTTAGGCGCCACGGTTCGTTGGTCTTCATGTAATATTTTCTCAACTCAGGATCACGCGGCTGCAGCAATGGCAGCGGCTGGAATTCCTGTTTTTGCGTGGAAGGGTGAAACTGAAACCGAGGCTGAATGGTGTATTGAACAAACAATTGTTAGTGCTGACGGTTGGAAGCCTAATATGATTTTGGATGATGGTGGCGATTTAACTACCGTGATGCACGAAAAATTTCCTGAAATGATGGCTGATGTTAAAGGTTTGTCAGAAGAAACAACGACAGGCGTTTTACGTTTGTACGAAATGGTAAAAAAAGGCACGTTGAAAGTTCCCGCATTTAACGTGAATGATTCGGTTACAAAATCAAAATTCGACAATTTATACGGTTGCCGTGAGTCACTTGTTGACGGTATTAAACGCGCTACAGACGTTATGATTGCAGGAAAAATCGCAGTAGTTGCAGGTTATGGTGACGTAGGTAAAGGTTCCGCTCAATCATTACGTGGTTTGGGTGCGACAGTTTTAATCACTGAAATCGACCCGATTTGTGCGTTACAAGCCGCGATGGAAGGGTATCGTGTTGTCACAATGGAAGAAGCTGCCCCGATTGCGAACATTTTTGTCACCGCGACAGGTAATTTCAACATCATTCGTCATGAGCATTTATTGGCAATGCGTGATCAAGCGATTGTGTGCAATATT
Organism: Methylococcaceae bacterium; assembly: GCA_014191975.1. GTDB lineage: Bacteria > Pseudomonadota > Gammaproteobacteria > Methylococcales > Methylomonadaceae > UBA10906. Next base: position 28,051 of record BJHG01000008.1, read on the forward strand.
GGGCATTTTGATGCTGAAATCGAAATCTCGTCATTGCGTCAATACACTTGGGAAAACATCAAACCACAAGTTGATCATGTTATTTTCCCAGACGGAAAGCGCATTATTATTTTGGCGGAAGGTCGTTTGGTGAATTTAGGTTGTGGGACAGGTCATCCTAGTTTTGTAATGTCTAATTCATTTTGTAACCAAGTTTTAGCGCAGCTGGAATTGTGGGAAAACGCTTCAAGCTATGAAAACAAAGTCTACATTTTACCAAAAAAATTAGATGAAAAAGTGGCGCGTGCCCATTTGGCACAAATTGGCGTGAAATTAACTGAATTAACCGATGAACAAGCGGCTTACATTAGTGTGCCAGTTGAAGGGCCTTATAAACCTGATCATTATCGTTACTAAGCATTAAAAAATTCCCACGTGCATTGCTTGCGTGGGAATTCTTTCCAGCCTAAAAACAATTAAAAATGCTTAAAAAACTTCTTTCACAAACTGCAATTTATGGTTTAAGTAGCATTTTTGGACGCTTCTTAAATTATCTTCTCGTACCACTTTACACTTACTATTTCACTGCTTCAGAATACGGCGTTGTATCTGAGTTTTATGCGTATTCAGGCTTTTTATCGGTATTTTTATTATTCGGATTTGAAACAGGTTATTTCCGATTTCGTAGCTGCAATAAAAGAGCGTATTCAACTGCGTTAAGTTTTATTTTGTTGCTAAATCTCAGCATTTTTACACTACTCATAACTTTAAATAACACGATTTCTAGTGCGTTAAATTACGCCAATCATTCCGAATATATTTGTTATTTCGTGTTAATTCTTACATTTGATGCAATTGCCGCATTGCCATTTGCAAAGCTTCGCGCGGAAAATAGGGCGTTGTATTTCGCGAGTATTAAAATTTTCGAAATTTTACTGACGGTGGCATTGAGCTTGTTTTTCATTGTGTTGTGTCCAAAATTACAAACACAAAATATTTCATGGTTACATTACGTTTATTCTCCAGAAATTGGTGTTGGTTATATCTTTTTGGCAAATTTAATTGCAAGTGGCAGTAAATTCTTATTTTTAATACCGCAATTGAACGGCTTATCGGGAGGTTTTGATTGGCAACTTTTCAAAAAAATGGCGCGATATTCGTTGCCGATTGTGGTGATTGGTTTTGCAGGCATTATCAACGAAATGCTTGATCGTACGCTGTTGAAATATCTTTTACCTTACGATACCGCAACAAATTTAGCGCAATTAGGAATTTATAGCGCGTGTTACAAGTTGTCGATTTTGATGACGTTATTTATCCAAGCATTTCGGTATGCCGCTGAACCGTTCTTTTTTTCGTATGCGAAAAATAGCGATGCAAAATTAATTTATGCGCGAGTGCTGCATTATTTCAGTATTTTTTGTATTTTTATCTTTTTACTCGTTACATTGTATTTGGACTTTTTTAAATACTTTATCGGAGAAGAATTCCGAGCTGGTTTACATATTGTGCCAATTTTATTGATGGCGAATTTGTTTTTAGGGCTTTATATCAATTTGTCAATTTGGTACAAACTCAGTGATAGGACTTTGATGGGTGCTGGGGTTTCTTTATTTGGTGCGGGCTTGACGATTATGTTGAATTTTTATTGGATTCCAAAATTTGGTTACACTGGTTCAGCTTATGCAACGTTAGTCTGTTATGCGGCAATGGCATTTTTGTCATATTTTTTAGGGCAAAAATTTTATCGAGTTGATTATGATGTCAAAAGTGCTTTAGGTTATTTGCTGTTAGGTGTCAGTTTGTATGTTATGAATGTTCAATTACAACCGTTATTAAATTGGAGGTTTGGAATTTTATCCACCGACTTAATGGCATTGTATTTGCTAATTATCATGCTTTTTGAGCACAAATTGTTTATCAATTCAAAAGTTTGATATTTATGGCTTAACCTTGTTGAAAAACACGAATCATGGTATAAATTCGAGTTCATTTTAGTAACAATCCTCACGTTTATCGTCACGTTTAAAAGGGTGCTTTGTGTGAATTCACAAGTTTTTTAAGCGGGGTAAACGGTGGCGTAACCCAATGGGACAGCCGGTCCCAAATTCTTTAGGAGAAAAAAATGGCAGCAGTAACTATGCGTGAAATGCTTGAAGCGGGCGTACATTTTGGACATCAAACCCGTTATTGGAATCCAAAAATGGCGAACTATTTATTTGGTTCACGTAGCAAAATCCATATCATCAATTTGGATAAAACACTTCCTCTGTTCAATGACGCAATGAACTATTTAGGTCAAATGTCAGCAAATAAAGGCACTGTTTTATTCGTTGGTACAAAAAAAGCAGCACGTAAAGTCGTAGCAGAACAAGCGACATTATGTGGAATGCCTTACGTTAATCACCGTTGGTTAGGTGGTATGTTGACGAACTTCAAAACGATTAAAAAATCTATTTCACGGTTGAAAGAACTTGAAGCAATGAAAGCTGATGGCTCAATGCACCAACGTTTTGGCAAAAAAGAAGCGTTAGGTATGGAACGTGAATTAGAAAAATTAGAACGCAGTTTAGGCGGCATTAAAGACATGAAAGGCGTACCAGACGTAATTTTCGTGTTAGATGTTGGTTACGAAAAAAATGCGATTGCTGAAGCAATTAAATTAGGCATTCCAGTTGTTGGTATTGTCGATTCAAACAATTCACCAGACAACATTGACTACATTATTCCTGGCAATGACGATTCAATTCGTGCGATTAAATTGTATTGCGAAACCGCAGCTGCAACTGTTATGAATGCAAAAAATGCCATTACAGGTTTTTCAGCAAAAGCAGATTCTGACGATTTCGTCGAAGAAAAAACTACAGCATAAAAATTTTGCATTAGTGCTTTTTATGGCTAATGCGTGAATAACAAGAACGCCTCCTTATTTGGGGGCGTTTTTACAGTAAATACAGCAAAAGAGAGACAGAAATGAGTGTAGAAATTAATGCATCAATGGTAAAAGAATTACGTGAGCGCACAGGTTCAGGCATGATGGAATGCAAGCGTGCTTTAGTCGATTCACAAGGCGACATGGAATTAGCTATTGAAAATATGCGCAAAGCTGGTTTAGCGAAAGCTGACAAAAAATCTAGCACGATTGCGGCGGAAGGTATTATCGGCGTAAAAGTAAGTGATTGTGGTAAAAATGTAGCGATTGTTGACGTGAATTGCCAAACTGATTTCGTTGCAAAAGCAGAAGACTTTGTCGCTTTTGTGAATAGCGTCGCACACGCATTATTAAACAACGATGGAATTGAAAACCAAGAGCAATTATTGGCTATGCCATTGGAAGATGGTATTACAGTTGATGAAATTCGTCGTGGCTTGATTTCAAAATTGGGTGAAAATATTGTGATTCGTCGTTTTGAAAAATACAAAACGGATGGCGGCACAGCGTGTTACTTACACGGCACAAAAATCGGTGTAATCGTTGAATTAGCCGTAAATGATGCAGAATTAGGTAAAGACGTTGCAATGCACATTGCGGCTTCAAAACCAACTTGTGTTTCTTCTAAGGACGTTTCACAAGAATTGATTGAAAAAGAAAAAGAAATTTTTGCTGCTCAAGCCGCTGAAAGTGGTAAGCCGGCCGAAATCATTGCAAAAATGGTTGAAGGTCGAATCAGTAAATTCTTAGCCGAAGTAACTTTAAATGGTCAGCCATTTATTAAAGACGACAAAGTAACAGTTGGCAAATTAGCTGAATCTAAAGGCAATAAAGTAATTCGTTTTAGTCGTTTTGAAGTGGGCGAAGGCATTGAGAAAAAAGAGGAAGATTTTGCTGCTGAAGTAATGGCACAAGTTAATTCAATGAAATAAAAACTGTTGTTTGTTTCAAGGCGAATTAATTTTGCCTTGAAACAATTAACCTTTAATTTTAATAACCTTTCACTAGAGGAATTGTGGCATGCTAATTTGCAAACGAATTTTATTAAAGTTAAGCGGTGAAGCGTTAATGAGTGCAACGTATGGCGGGAGTATTGATCCTAATATAATCAATCGTCTTGCCACTGAAATCAAAGAATTGTGTGACGCTGGCGTTGAAGTTGCTCTAGTTATCGGTGGTGGTAATATTTTTCGTGGTGCTGAAAGTGTTGGTGAGGGATTGAATCGCGTGACCGGTGATCAAATGGGAATGCTTGCAACCGTTATCAACGCGCTTGGAATGCAAGACGCACTGGAGCATTTAGGACAACCTGTTCGCGTAATGTCAGCAATCAAAATCAATCAAGTTTGTGAAGATTACATTCGCCGTCGTGCCGTGCGTCATTTAGAAAAAGGACGCGTCGTTATTTTTGCAGCTGGCACAGGTAATCCATTTTTTACCACCGATTCTGCCGCTAGTCTTCGTGCTATCGAAATCAACGCACAATTAATGATTAAAGCCACCAAAGTTCAAGGCGTATACTCTGCCGACCCAAACAAAGATTCTAATGCAAAATTTTACGATCGCCTCACTTATGACGAAGCCTTAGACCAACGATTAAATGTAATGGACACGACAGCATTAGTATTATGTCGTGATAATAATATGCCAATGCGTGTCATGAATATTTTTGAGCAAGGTGCAGTAATGAAACTTATGACTGGGCAAAATATCGGCTCACTTATTGAAAGAGAATAACGATGATGATTAGTGATATTCAACAAGATGCAGCAACCCGAATGGGTAAAAGTATCGATTCTTTAAAACAAGAATTTTCAAAAATTCGTACGGGGCGTGCTCATCCGAGCTTACTTGATCAAATTGTAGTGTCTTACTATGGCATAGATTCCGCGCTTTCACAGGTTGCGAGTGTCGTAGTCGAAGATGCACGGATGTTGAGCGTTACTCCGTGGGAAAAAGGCATGGTGCAAGCGATTGAAAAAGCAATTATGAAATCGGATTTAGGTTTAAATCCTATGACAAATGGCATGACTATTCGGATTCCACTGCCCGCATTAACCGAAGAACGTCGTCGTGGTTTGGTGAAAATTGTGAAAACAGCCGCTGAAGATGGACGTATTTCGATTCGTAACATTCGCCGCGATGCCAATACCTCTGTGAAAAATTTATTGAAAGATAAAACGTGTTCCGAAGATGATGCAAGGGTGGCTGAAGAAAAAATTCAGAAATTAACCGATCAAAACATTAAAGACATAGAAAAGCTTTTAGAAGTTAAAGAAGCTGATTTGCTCTCAATGTAGATTATGTCGGTCGATTGCATGAGTTCAGATGCGCCACGTCACATTGCTATCATCATGGATGGCAATGGACGCTGGGCGCAGCAACGTTTTTTACCTCGCGCGATAGGGCATCATGCTGGTGTAAAAGCTGTGCGTAAAATTGTAGAATATTGTGCCGCTGATTCAACCTGTGAAGTGTTAAGTTTATTCGCTTTTAGCAGTGAAAATTGGCGAAGACCTGAATCAGAAGTCAGATTGTTGATGACTTTATTTTTGACGACTTTGCAGAGCGAAATCGATAAGCTGCATAAAAACAACATCTGCTTACGTTTCATTGGTGACCGCACGGCGTTTGATTCAGTATTGCAACAAAAAATGACCGAAGGCGAACAAAAAACCAAAGGCAATACTGCTTTAACCCTTGTGATTGCAGCAAATTACGGTGGGCGTTGGGACTTAGCGCAAGCTTGTAAAATTTTGTCACAACGTGTTGCGTCAGGTGAATTATCACCCTGTGCGATTAACGAATCCGTTATTAACACACATCTTTCCCTTGCTGATTTAGCTGAACCTGATTTATTTATTCGGACAGGAGGAGAACAGCGCGTCAGTAATTTTATGCTTTGGCAACTCGCTTACACCGAACTTTATTTCACGCCGACACTTTGGCCAGATTTCAATCAATCTGCCTTGGAAGAAGCGATTACGAGTTTTAAAAGCCGACAACGGCGTTTCGGGTATACCGGCGATCAAATTGCCGCGCTTGCCTCTCCTTAAATCTTTTTCAAAACAAATCTTATGTTAAAACAACGTATTATCACTGCAACATTGCTCGCCACTTTGGTGGTTTTAGCGGTTTTTGAACTTCCCTCGACTTACTTTTCACTTTTAATTGCCGTCATTGTACTGATTGGTGCAAATGAATGGTTAAACATCACAAAAGTCACTAATTTTAAGATGCGTGGCGTTTTTTTCGTATCGTTAATTGGCGCGATGCTGTTCATTCATTTGTGGACGTATTTGTTAGAAGCGATGGCCCCGTTAATGGACTATTTGGCGGAAAAATTCAAATTTGTAATGGAAGACATCCGCAATCAATCGGGTATTGTAGAATGGTTAGCATTACCCGCCGTTTTATTTTGGGTGTTGACGATGATGGTGATTCGGAACTCACCCGAAGGCGTATTGCAGCTCGAATTGTCGCCGTTCAAACAAGCTTTAATTGGCTGGTTTGTGTTGTTGATGAGTTGGATGTTTTTGTCACGATTACGTACTTTTTTCGGTTCGGAAATGACGATGTATTTTTTACTTTTGATTTGGGTTGCGGATATTGCTGCATTTTTTGTAGGAAAAAAATGGGGAAAAATCAAGTTATCGCCCGAAATTAGCCCAGGAAAAACCATTGAAGGAATGTATGGTGCGTTAGGAAGTTCGGTGATTTGCGCGGGAATTTTGGTTCTGATTATGCAATTTCAAGAGCCAATGATTATCGCGGATTTCATTTTACTTTCTGTTTTAACTGTCTTGATTTCAGTTTATGGGGATTTATTTTTCAGTGTGGTAAAACGTCGCGCGGGCGTGAAGGATAGCGGTTCGTTATTGCCTGGACACGGCGGGATTTTAGATCGAATTGACAGTTTGTGCGCCGCGATTCCGCTGTTTTACGCGGGCATTTATTTAGAATCCGTCGGGCTATTTTCATGAAATGTATTTGCATTCTGGGCGCAACGGGTTCGATTGGTGTCAGTACGTTAGACGTGGTGGCACGGCATCCGAATTTGTACAACGTCGTGGCGTTGACCGCGAATAAAAATATCGACGTGCTTTACGAGCAATGTTTAGCGCATTCGCCTGAAGTCGTGGTGATTGTCGATGAACAAAAAGCGACAGAATTTAAAACCAAAATTGAAAATTCACCGATTGCAAATTTGCGAATTTTGTCAGGTGCAAACGCATTGATTGAAGTCGCAACGTTGCCGAATGTCGATTCTGTGATGGCGGCAATTGTCGGTGCAGCAGGATTATTGCCAACATTGGCGGCAGCTGAAGCAGGTAAAACGATTTTGCTCGCTAACAAAGAAGCTCTTGTGATGTCGGGCGATATTTTCATGAATGCCGTCACAAAATCAGGTGCACAATTGTTGCCGATTGATAGCGAACACAATGCAATTTTTCAATGTATGCCAGCGGCGTATCAAACGGGCGCGTCCGTAAAAGGGGTGCGGCGCATTTTATTAACGGCATCCGGTGGTCCTTTTCGCACCATGCCGTTAGACGAATTGTCGCAAGTTACACCCGCGCAAGCTGTCGCACATCCAAATTGGGATATGGGCAAAAAGATTTCTGTCGATTCCGCCACCATGATGAACAAAGGCTTGGAAATGATTGAAGCCTGCTTGTTATTCAATCTGAAACCTGAACAAATTCAAATCGTGATTCATCCGCAAAGTGTGATTCATTCAATGGTGGATTATGTTGATGGAACGGTTTTGGCGCAAATGGGCTGTCCAGATATGCGAATTCCGATTGCTCACGCGCTGGCGTATCCCGAACGTTTTGAATCGGGTGCTACGCCGCTCGATATTTTCACGGTCAAACACATGGATTTTGAACCTGCTGATTTGGAACGTTTTCCCTGTTTGCGATTGGCTTATGAAGCGATTCAAACCGGCGGCACGATGCCAACGATTTTGAATGCCGCGAATGAAATTGCCGTTGAAGCGTTTTTAAATGAGCAAATTCGTTTTACCGATATTCCGGTCGTGATTGAACAAACCATGCACGCGATTCCGATGCAGCCAGCAGAAAGTTTGGAAACGATTTTAGCGATCGATAAACAAGCTCGTGGGGTTGCAAATCAAGCTATTCAAGGTTTGAAAAACTAATGAATTTTTTAAGTACGCTATTTTATTTCGTTCTTGTAATCGGCATTTTGGTGGCGGTGCATGAGTTCGGACATTTTTGGGTGGCACGAAAAGTAGGCGTAAAAGTTATTCGTTTTTCGATTGGTTTTGGCAACGTTTTGTGGCGATACCAACAAAATCCAAATTCCACCGAATACGTTTTATCGCTGATTCCGTTGGGTGGCTACGTCAAAATGGTCGATGAACGCGAAGGCGAAGTCAAAGCGGAAGATTTAGGATTTTCTTTTAATCGACAATCTCTTTTAGCACGAACCGCGATTGTTGCAGCGGGACCCATTTTCAATTTGATGCTGGCGGTTGTGTTATTTTGGAGCGTTTTGGTAATTGGTGAAGTAGGAATTAGACCGGTTTTAGGTCAGCCTTCCGCACAATCATTGGCTGAAAATGCAGGTTTTTCGGAAGGTGACGAAATTATTTCCGTGAATGACGAACCTACTCCGACGTGGACAAGCGCAATGTCTGCAATTATTTCAACCACACTGGAAGGCGACGCGGTTATTGCGGTCAAAGTGAAAAATCGTGACGATGTGCAAACTGTTAAAGCCTTGCACGTTAACACCACTGAAACGCAAAACCCTGACGCGCTGTATGCAAAGTTAGGTTTTAAATTATTTTCACCAACATTGCCGCCTTTGATTGGTAATGTTTTAGATAACGGTGCGGCAAAATTAGCGGGTTTAAAACAAGGGGATTTGATTCTTCACGCCAATGAAACCAACGTAAAATCTTGGCAACAATGGGTGGATATTGTGAAAGCGAATCCGAATCAAGCACTGAAAATTTTGATTGAGCGCGACGGCGTACAGTCGACGTTGACGCTTACCCCGAATGCGGACGGAAAAATTGGCGCGTCGGTACAAATTCCTGAAAATCTGTTGAAATCGTTTCAAGTACATTACGCACTTTCACCGTTAGCCGCTATTCCGGGTGCGTTCAGCACGACTTATAATTATTCAGCGTCTACGCTAAAAATGATGGGGCGAATGTTTGCGGGCAAAGCGTCGCTTGATAATTTGAGTGGTCCAATTAGTATCGCCCAATATGCAGGACAATCTGCTGATATGGGTTTGGTGCATTTTCTGAAATTCATGGGGCTGATTAGTGTGAGTTTGGGCGTGTTGAATTTATTGCCGATTCCTGTTTTGGACGGTGGACATTTATTTTTCTTCGCGCTCGAAGGTCTGAAAGGTTCGCCCGTGTCGGAAAAAATTCAGCTCTTTTTTCAAAAAATTGGTATCGTGCTTTTAGGGTTGTTGATGTCTATAGCGATGTTTATGGATGTTGGGCGATTGTTCCAATAACAAACGAGATTTTAAAAATGAAAAAATTACTTTTAAGCGCAGCCTTTACGTTAATTGCCATAAACGCTCAAGCGGACGAAAAAATCATTCGTGAACAACTCACCAAATCGATGCCCACGATGCAAATCAACACCGTCAAGCCTTCGCCAATAAAAGGCATTTTTGAAGTTACCATTGGTGGCAGCATGGTTTATGTTTCGGACGATGGCAAATACTTATTGCAAGGGCGATTGATTGACACTGAAACACGCACTGATTTGACCGAAGAAAAATTGGGCGGAGCGCGTAAGATTGCGTTGGAAAAATTAGGCACAGATAAAATGATTATCTTTAAACCTAAAATCCATACTTATACCGTGTCGATTTTTACTGATATTGATTGTGGCTATTGTCGCAAACTGCATTCGGAGTTGGATTCGTATTTAGCAGAAGGGATTCAAATTCAATACTTGTTTTATCCGCGAGCTGGAAAAGGTTGGGAATCTTACAAAAAAGCCGTTTCGGTTTGGTGTGCAAAAGACAGAAATTCCGCCCTAACGGCTGCGAAAAAAGATCAAAAAATCGAAGTCAAAACGTGTGAGAATCCAGTCGATGAACACATGGCACTCGCTGGCGAGTTTGATGTGACCGGTACGCCCATGATACTTAGTGAAAATGGTACGATTTATCCTGGTTATTTACCCGCCAAAGAATTACTCGAAAGATTAAGAAGCGAAAAAGATAAAAAGTAATTTGTGTCACTTGTTTGAAAACTCAACTCGTTAAATTACTGTTTTTTTACTATTCAAAAATGAGCGTGCGTCATGTACGAACATTTAGAAACTGCTAAATATCGAAACTTTAAAACGTGTGATGATTGATCCGGTATCGCGGGTGGAAGGTCACGGTAAAGTGACGTTGTTGCTCGACGAAAATAATAAATCCGATGAGTCATCATCTCGCGAAAGCAAAAGCTATTGAGCAACTCGTTGGCTGAAAACTTACAGATTCCAGAGACAAAACTTTCGGGCTGATGATCTATGTTTATCTTGCGCGACACACGTTGTTGGAAAAATGCCGTTGCAGCTTAAACTTCTGAACGTGAAAGGCGAGTTGATTGATAAATTAGTCAAGCACGACACGGGTGAAATTGAACGTGTCTATATAAACCGATTTTTGGTTATGGCAATTTAAGTTGCTCCGATGATGCATTTGGTGTGTTGATTTTGAAGCACATTGAAGCGCATTTCAGCCTAAAAAATATCTATTTACTGACCGATTTTCAGCTTCAAATTGAACATGCAGTCGATTTAGAAAATCGCGAACTCGTGGTTTTTTTGTCGATGCGTCTGTGAGAAGCGAAATTGGGTTTGAATTTACGCAATTGCAATCAGTTCGAGATTTAAACCACAGAACGCATGCTATGAGTCTGTCCGAGATTTTAGACACTTATCAAACGATTAAAAACGAAATGCCGCCGTCGTTTTTTTTATTGGCAATTGACGCGGAAAGTTTTGAGTTGGGCGAAGATTTAGGGGATAAAGCAAAAAAATTTAGCCAAAGCGAGTGAATTTATGGATACACTTTTGAATAATCCGACGTTCGCGTTTTGGCAATCTCAAATCACAACATAATATTTTTTAACTACCACTGGAGAAAGCAATGTCTGACCTTATCGTAATTGAACACAACCCAAGCGACGAACGCCTTAAAGAATTAGGCGTTTCAAGCTGGGAAATTTGGGAAAAAGAAGTATCGAAATTTAACATCGATTTCGACGAAACCGAAAAAGCTTATCTTTTGGAAGGCGAAATTTTAGTCACACCAAAAGGCGGAGAACCTGTGCGTATTGTGGCAGGCGATTTAGTGTTTTTCCTTGAAGGTTTAGAAAGCGACTGGGAAGTCGTTAAACCGTTGAAAAAACATTACAGCTACGATTAGAAATTCGTGTCAGTGAGCGTGATTTCGTCACGCTCACATTTTCCGCCTCGAAAAAAACCTTATGAACATTCACGAATATCAAGCCAAACAACTTTTTCAAAACTACGCGATTCCAATTCCCGAAGGGCGCGTTGCGACGACGGCAATTGAAGCCGAAAAAATTTCCCAAGAATTAACACATGAATCGTGGGTGGTAAAAGCCCAAATTCACGCAGGCGGACGCGGCAAAGTTGGCGGTGTAAAAGTCGCCAAAACGCCCGACGACGTTTTCACATTCACACACGAATTATTAGGCACACGTTTAGTCACCAAACAAACGGATTGCGTTGGGTTGCCGATTGATTCGGTTTTGATTGAAAAAACCTATCCGATTAAACGCGAATTGTATTTGAGTTTGTTGGTTGAACGCAGCGCAGAACGGTTAGTTTTTGTTGCATCAGCGGCAGGCGGAATGGAGATTGAAACCCTCGCGCACGAAATGCCCGAACAAATTATCACCGTCACGATTCATCCTGCGACAGGTTTACAAGCCAGTCATTGCCGCAGAATCGCGTTTGCCTTGAAAATCGAACGCGCTCAACAAACGCAACTCGAAACGATTATGCGCGGCATGGTTGAGCTATTTTTGGCAAAAGATGCCAGTCAAATTGAAATCAATCCGTTAATCGAAACTGAAAACGGCGAGTTAATCGCGCTCGATGCCAAAATAAATTTCGACGACAACGCGCTGGCGTTGCATTCCGATATTTTAGCGTTGCGGGACGTTCGCCAAGAAGAAGTCAAAGAAAATGGAGCCCAACAATTTGGGCTGAATTACATTGCGCTCGACGGCAATATCGGTTGCATGGTGAATGGCGCGGGGCTAGCAATGGCAACAATGGATTTAGTCAAATCAAAAGGCGGATTTCCTGCAAATTTTCTCGATGTCGGCGGCGGCACAAATGTTGAAAAAGTCTGTGAAGCGTTCAAGTTGATTTTAGCGGACGGCTCGGTCAAAGCCGTTTTAGTGAACATTTTTGGTGGCATTGTGAAATGTGACGTGATTGCCCAAGGAATTTTAGCGGCAATGGCACAAATCGAAGTCAATGTCCCCGTCGTGGTGCGTTTGGAAGGTACGAATGCGGAGCAGGGCAGGGTGTTATTAACTGACACAAACTTTAAACTTTACGCCGCGAACGATTTAAATCAGGCTGCCGAACAAGTTGTGGCATTCGCGGAGGCAGCAGAATGAGCATTTTAATCGATAAAAATACGCGCGTGATTTGCCAAGGTTTCACCGGAAAACAGGGCACTTTTCATTCACAACAAGCTCTCGATTACGGCACAAAATTAGTTGGTGGCGTTACGCCTGAACGCGGTGGCGCGACACATTTAGGATTGCCTGTTTTTAATACGGTTGATGACGCGGTGAAAAATACGGGTGCGACAGCAACGGTCATTTATGTACCACCCTTTTTTGCGGCTGATGCGATTTTAGAAGCCGTCGATGCTGGCATTGAATTGATTGTGTGCATTACCGAAGGCATTCCGACGTTACAAATGTTGCGCGTGAAAGCAGCGATGCAAGGCACAAAATCGTTGCTGATTGGCGCGAATTGCCCTGGCATTATTACGCCTGATGAATGCAAAATTGGCATTATGCCTGCGTCGATTCATAAATCTGGCGTGATTGGAATCGTGTCGCGCTCTGGCACGTTGACGTATGAATCGGTACATCAAACCACGCAACAAGCTTTAGGGCAAAGTACTTGTGTCGGCATTGGTGGTGACCCAATTCACGGAATGAATTTCATTGACGTATTGCGTCTTTTTCAAGCTGATTCGAAAACGAAAGGCATTGTGATGGTCGGCGAAATTGGCGGCAGTGACGAAGAAGCAGCAGCCGAGTATATTAAAGCACACGTTACGAAACCCGTTGTTGCGTATATTGCAGGACAAACTGCACCCGCTGGGAAACGCATGGGACACGCAGGTGCGATTGTCACGGGTGGAAAAGGTACGGCAGAAAGTAAAATGAACGCGCTTAGAGCTGCGGGCGTTGAAGTCGTGAACGCGCTGACTAGTATTGGCGTTGCGATGCAACGTTGTTTGTAATTCAAATACACGGAAATTTATGAAGCATTTACATTTATTATTTATTGCACTTTCACTGATTAGTTTTTTAGGACGTGTTGCAGTGATGCAATTTCGCCCTGAAATGATGAAACTGAAATGGGTGAATATTACACCACACGCTATTAACACCGTCGTGATTTTGACTGGCGTTAGCCTTGTTTTGCAAGGTCATTGGCTGGAAGGTGAGTTTGGTTGGATTGTTGCGAAAATCCTGGCATTGTTCGGTTACGTTGGTTTGGGCATGATGACGATAAAATGTGCGGATGAAAAACGCTGGTATGCTTTTGGCGGCGCGTTATTGCTATTTATGTATATTGTAAAAGTCGCGGTAACGAAAAGTATTTTTTAATTATTTTCCAAAGGTAAAAATATGGCTGTCGGACAAACAGATTTCCCAATTATGCCACCGATTTTAGGTATTCAAATTGGTACAACCAATGCTGGAATTAAACAAATCGAGCGTGATGATTTACTGGTTTTTCAATTTCCAGAAACGGCGACCTGCGCAGCGGTTTTTACACAAAATGCGTTTTGTGCCGCCCCCGTCCATTTGGCAAAAGCGAATTTGGCACATTCTCCCCGTTGGTTGCTAATTAATTCTGGCAACGCTAATGCGGGAACGGGCAAACAAGGCATGATCGACGCACAGCAAACTTGTGACGATTTAGCGCAATTAATCGGCGGAAAAATGCAGCAAGTTTTGCCATTTTCAACAGGTGTTATTGGTCAAACATTGCCTGTTGAAAAAATCAAAAATGCGTTACCGAAAGTGGTTTCAAATTTAGTAGAAAATCAGTGGGAACAAGCAGCACGAGCAATTATGACAACTGACACGTTTCCGAAAGGTGTGTCGAAAGTGATTGTTTTGAACGGTGAAAATGTCACGATTAATGGTATTTCAAAAGGCGCAGGTATGATTCAGCCTAACATGGCAACCATGCTAAGTTTTATTGCGACAGATGCCAAAATTAGCCAGTCGTTATTGCAGCAGTGTTTATTAGCGGCAACAGAATTATCATTTAACCGGATTACGGTTGATGGCGATACATCTACGAATGATGCGTGTGTTTTAATGGCAAGCGGTTGTTCTGCTGCACCAGAAATTCTGATAGATTCTGGGAATTACAACATTTTTTCGGCAGCGATTTTAGAAGTTTCTAAAAAATTAGCAGAATTGATTGTTCGTGACGGTGAAGGCGCAACGAAGTTAATACGAATTGTGGTTTCTGAAGCTGCAAGCGATACTGAGGCAGTACAAGTTGCCAAAACTATCGCACATTCACCGTTAGTTAAAACCGCTTTTTTTGCCAGTGACCCAAATTGGGGGCGAATTTTAGCCGCAGTAGGGCGTGCTGGTGTTATCGAAATGGAGCTTGAAAAAATTCGGATTTATTTGGATAATGTTTGCATTGTTCGTGATGGTGGTCGTGCTATTGATTACACAGAAGAGGCAGGACAAATCGTTATGAATCAAGCTGAAATCATCATTGGAGTAAAGCTTGGACGCGGTGAATTTACACAAACGGTTTTAACCTGTGACTTTTCGTATGATTATGTGAAAATTAATGCGGAATACCGAACTTGATTTTTGGTGTTAGAATTAGTGTTCATTATTTTTAGATTTATTTAATTTTGAGGTTATTTCGAAATGAAAAAGTTACCCCTTGTTTTATTGTTGACCTGCAGCACAATGTTAATAGCTTGTAGCGGTGAAAAGATTAATGCACATTCGGATAAAACAGCTTATCGCTCCGTTAAAATGATTAAAAATCGATTGCAACCTGAAATACGAGTCGAATATGAAATGTCATTTTGGATGATTCGTGATGCAAACAAAGATGATGCTGCATTTTTAGCCGCTGTTGATGGTAAAAAAGCTGTTGAAATTATTGGAATGGGTAAAGAAATTTATCAAAAGCGTAAAACGGAAGGTTTTGCAGAATATCAGCAATACAAAACATGGGAAGAAATGATGGCAAAATACGATAGAGATCGTCTTGATCAAGGTAAATCAAAATCCGATATTAAAGAAAAAATTAGCGATCCCACAAGTGGTAATCGTGATGTAATTTACAGTATGTAATTTTAGATTAGTTAAATTAACTTTTTATTCCTTATGCCAACACAAAATACACCACAATTTAGTTTTGAATTCTATCCGCCTAGAACGTCAGAAGGTGCAGTAAATTTAGATACTGTACAAAAGCAACTTTCACAATTAAATCCTGAATTTTTTTCTGTTACTTTTGGTGCGGGTGGTTCAACGCGTGATAAAACATTTGAAACCGTTGTTGGCATTCAAAAGAAAGGAATTTCTGCGGCACCACATTTATCGTGTGTTGCATCAACGAAAGAAAATATCCGTTCAATTTTGAATGATTATCGTGAAAATGGAATTTCTAAAATTGTCGCGTTACGTGGTGATTTGCCTTCTGGAATGATGTTAGCGGGTGAATTTCGTTATGCAAATGAATTAGTTCAATTTATTCGTGCTGAAACAGGTGATTTTTTTAATATTCATGTGGCGGCTTATCCCGAAGTTCACCCACAAGCGACAAATTTCAATGATGATTTTAAAAATTTTAAACGCAAAGTTGATACTGGTGCAAATGCCGCTGTGACGCAGTATTTTTATAATGCTGAATCGTATTTTCATTTTATTGAACAATGCCAAAAAGCAGGCATTACGATTCCGATTACACCAGGAATTATGCCGATCACCCAGTATTCACAATTATTTAGATTTTCTGAAATGTGTGGCGCAGATATTCCACGTTGGTTACGCAAACGATTAGAAAGTTTTGGTGACAATCGTGAAGCTGTAAAGGAATTTGGTTTGGAAGTTGTTAGTAAATTATGTCAGCAATTACTTGATGGGGGTGCACCGAGTTTGCATTTTTATACGATGAATCAAGCAGCACCGACATTAGCGATTTTAAAGAACTTGCATTATTAAGGATACAGTCAAAAATAACATCCCGAATTAGCAATGATTTAAAACGACACGATAATTCCATTTTGGAAGATGAGCATCAAAAGCAATGTCCGAGTTTTTAATGAAATCAATAGTACATTTCTTTCCGGTAAGATAAACGCCAGTGAGAATATCGACAGTCACTTTTAAGCCTTTGTTGGTTTTGGTGGTTTCC
>BJHG01000009.1 GCA_014191975.1 Methylococcaceae bacterium
ATAAATACGCAACAACAGAAACATCAGTTCTGGTTTAAAAAAATGGGACAGCGCCATTCAGCTGGAGTGTAAACAGACTCTATCTTAAATTAAGACATTATTTGTCTGGACAATGGGGTCCACTTTATGATTGCTTTCATTGTTTAAGTATTTATTCGCCAGATAAAATTGATGGATGGTTGGAAGAATACGAAAAAATTCTGGTTTCAGTTTTCTATGATGGTCGTGAATGCGAGATACACACCGAAGATAATGGGCAAGACTTAAGAAGAATCATAACGCTGTCTATTTTTGATGACAACAACGAAGAAGAAGTGAAAGTGGTTTTAGATCAGAATGGTGAAGAAGACATTGTTATCGACTTTGACTATTGAGATTGCCTTTTAAACCCCTCTCCGTTCAAAGCGAAGCTGGAAAATAAATTAAAATTACTCACACACAAAAAATACAGTGATATAGCCTAAGCATCCCGTAACAGGACAATTAGGCATTCACTTCAACAACCACCCTCCCAATCGCCAAACTGACCCCATCGCTGACCCGCTTCAATTCGGATTCGCATAGAACATTGCATCGGATGGATAAAAAACTGGGCGATTATTGCTACACGATTTCGCTGCTCTCATTCCATTTATGGGTTAGTCATGCAAACCATTTGCGGACTGGTGAATCAACAAACACTTCGTCGACAAAGGGCTACAGGTCTATCTACTTATTGTGCATAAATTCTTAAAAATCATCTACAGGTCTTTACATGGCAATAATAGCCCCCATCGATTAAATATCCATCCTGGATCGAAGCTACACGAACGAATTATTGTAGATTCACCGTTTCGTAATTACGGTGGAACGTATTTAAATTTAACCGCAGGTGCATTTAGTTATATTGCTAATGATTGTTTTTTTGTATCACATCGATATTGGACACTATAGTTCGATTGGTGACAATACGCATATTTTGTCACAACATCCAGCCCTGCTTTTTATCAGGCTTTATTTGATGTGCTGTATATTGCGCCACGTTATCAGCTCTGGAATGAAAACGGAAAAATTGTAGGAAAACCAATTTAAAAAAGTAGGCGTGACTTTTATGCAAAAACTGATAAATTCACGCCGCTTTCAACCTTTAGGATTTCATAATGAATCAAGAACAAATCGATCAAGTTAAAAATTATCTACTCAATTTACAAAATAACATTTGTACGGCATTGGAAGGTGAAGAATCAAATGTACGTTTTATTGAGGAAAAATGGAAACGCCCTGAAGGTGGCGGTGGTCAAACTCGAGTTTTAGCAAATGGAGACGTTTTTGAACAGGGTGGGGTAAATTTTTCACACGTTTCAGGATTTAATTTACCAGCGTCAGCAACTGCAAGTCGTCCCGAATTAGCAAATCGTCAATTTGAAGCAATGGGCGTTTCGTTAGTCATTCACCCTAAAAATCCCTACTCGCCAACATCTCATGCTAACGTTCGTTTATTTATCGCAAAAAAAGAAGGTGAACCAACGATTTGGTGGTTTGGTGGTGGATTTGATTTAACACCTTTTTATCCGTTCAAAGAAGACGTTGTACATTGGCATGAAACGGCTCGTGCTGCCTGTGAACCTTTTGGTGTTGACGTTTATCCTAAATATAAAAAATGGTGTGACGAGTATTTCTTTTTAACACATCGTAATGAAACACGCGGTGTTGGTGGATTGTTTTTTGATGATGTAAACGAAGGCAGTTTTGAGGAGTGTTTTGCATTTATGCAAAGCGTCGGGAATGCGTATATTCAAGCCTACTTACCACTTGTTCAAAAACGTAAAGACACGCCTTATGGTCAACGTGAACGTGAATTTCAATTGTATCGTCGTGGACGTTATGTGGAGTTTAATTTGGTTTACGATCGCGGTACATTGTTTGGTCTGCAATCTGGCGGACGGACGGAGTCTATTTTGATGTCATTACCGCCTGTAGTGAATTGGAAATATAACTGGCAACCCGAAGCCGGAACGCCTGAAGCAGAACTATATGAAACGTATTTAAAGCCACAGGATTGGCTAAAATAATTATTTTTTAAATTTAAAACTCGTTACCTAAATTTATTACTTAACGAGTTTTTTAAATTGACATATTAAGACAACTGGTCGTATTGTTTGCAATATGGAAATAAAACAAAAAGACATTAATCGAGAAAACCTGCTTAATCACGGCTTAGTATTGTTGATGCAGCAGGGTTATCACGGCACAGGATTACAAGAAATTCTCGGCGCAGTTCAAATTCCGAAAGGCTCTTTTTATAATTATTTTGGCAGTAAAGAAAATTTTGCCGCCGAAATTATTGGGCATTACATTGAACCGTATTTAGTTCAATTACAAACCTATTTGAATCAAGACGACGGCAATGCGTTTGTGGCATTGGAACGTTATTTAAACGAAAGTATCGTTGAATTAGAAAAAACCAAGTTTAAAGGCGGTTGTTTATTGGGAAACTTAACAGGCGAAATTGGTGACACAAGTGACATTTGCCGAGATGCGTTGCAAATTGCGTTAGGTCGCTACCGTGACGTTTGGGAAATTGGATTTAGTTTGGCGCAAAAAGAAGGCGAAATTCGCATCGACAAAACAGCGCGTGAAATGGCAGATTTATGGGTAAATTCATGGCAAGGCGCGTTACTTCGGATGAAAATCGAACAATCCACTGCGCCGTTAATTCACTGTAAAGAAGCATTATTGGACGATTTTTTTAAAGCGTAATCAACGATTGCGTTTTAACAAGATGTTCTTTTTTTAATTTTAATAATAAGGAAAAATCATGCCTAAATATATTGTTGAACGCGACATCCCAAATGCAGGTTCTTTAACTGCTGAACAATTACAAGGTATTGCACAAACATCGTGCAGCGTTTCTGCAAAAATGGACACCAAAATTAATTGGGTTGAAAGCTACGTCACTGAAAACAAAGTCTATTGTGTTTTAATTGCGCCAAATGATGATGCCCTGCATGAACACGCTGAAAAAGGGGGCTTCCCAGTTACAAAAATTTCGCGTGTGACTGGCATGATTGACCCAAGTACCGCAGAATAAAAACGTAAGGGCAGGTTCTGAACTTGCTCTTATTTCATAAATTTCACACGAGTCACAACAATGAAAAAAACAATAACAAACGCATTGTGCAGTCTATTATTACTCGCACCGCTAGCGAGTTCAGCGGAAATTTTAGCAATGGTTAATTACGAAAGTAAACCCAACCAA
Organism: Methylococcaceae bacterium; assembly: GCA_014191975.1. Taxonomy (GTDB): domain Bacteria; phylum Pseudomonadota; class Gammaproteobacteria; order Methylococcales; family Methylomonadaceae; genus UBA10906. The sequence continues at coordinate 3,239 of BJHG01000009.1, forward strand.
TTGCCGCGCAAAGAAGGTGTTGCGATTATCGATGTTGATCCGGATTCAGTACAATTTGGGAAAGTCATCAACGATTTACCGTTGCCATCCGATGCTGTTGCTCATCATATTTTTTACAACAAAGATTTAAGCAAAGCCTATATCACAGCGTTGGGGAAAGGTGCGTTGCGTGTGATTAACATGAAGCAAAAGCCTTTGAAAATTGAAGATGTGAGCATTCCTGAATGCCAAGTCGGCGAAGATATGGTTTTTACAACTGACAAAAAAACGTGGTATTTAACCTGTATGGGTTCAAGTAACGTAATTGTTGGTGATGCCCAAAATGACAAAGTGAAACAAGTCATTGCGGCGGACGGTAAAGATACCTTTATTAAATATCCGCATGGAATTGCTTTGAATGAAGATATTGACCGAATTATGGTGACAAGTACCGTTAGGGCTTCAGATTTAGGCGATGCAGGTGAAACAGTTACTATCATTGAGGCATCAACAGGAAAGGTTTTATCAACCCATAAAGTCGGTGGCGCTGGTTCTTCAACGGTTGAAGTGGTTTTTGTACCGCATTCAAATCCACCAATCGCTTATGTGAATACGATGTTTGAAGGTAAATTATGGACGGCAACGTGGCAAGCTAATCAAAATACGTTTGATTTAAAAGCCGCCTATGATTTCGCGGATATTAAACAAGGCATACCGCTTGAAATTTATTTCAATCAAGAACATGACAAATTATTTGTCACGACGGCAAAACCTGGTGCGTTAAACATTTTCGATATCAGCCAATCTAAAACACAACCTCAATTCATCAAATCCATTCCAACTGCTGGCGGTGCACATCATGTTGTATTTTCGCCAGATGAAAAATATGCGATTGTCCAAAACAGCTTTTTAAATTTACCTGAAATGGACGATGGTTCGATTAGCGTGATTGATTTACAAAAAATGGAAAAAATTCATAGTATCGACGTGTTGAAAAATCAAGGTTTTAAGCCTAATTGCATAGTTATGATGCCAAAGTGGCATACGGATGACGCACATTAAAAATATGCCGTAACGTATTAAATTTGTTATTGTGTGTGGCGCGATGATTCGCGCCATTTTTTATTTCAAATTTAGGATTTTGTGAATTTTATGAACAAAAAAACCAGTGTATTTGTAAGTAGTGTAATTTTAATGTCAGTCACCTTAGGCTGTATTTCAACAGCGGAAGCACAGCGTTTAGGCGGTGGTAAATCTTTCGGGAGTAAATCATCTTACAGTGCGCCGTATAGTCGCGCCGCATTACCGCCGAGTAATCGTGTTGCAGCACCATCACCTGCAAATCATCCAGCACCGACGTATCAACAACCGCAACAAGCTAATTCAAATACGTGGAAAGATCGTGCGATGGGTGCTGCTGCTGGTTTAGGGGTAGGTGGTTTAGTCGGTTCTATGATGGGCGGTGAAAATCATAATCAACCTATGCCAGCTCAAAATAACCAAGGTTATGCCCAGGAGCCTGCGCCGATGCAAAATAATAATGAAGGTTATGCACAGCAACAAGGTTACGCACCTGCACCAGTTCAACAAAATCAAGGTTACGCACAACAACCTGCGCCTTATTACGCAGACAATAATGGCGCGACAAAAAGTTCAGGCTTTAGTTTTCTTAATTTCTTATTGCTGGGCGGTTTAGGTTATTTGGCTTATCGATTCTTTTTTGCAAAGAAACCTCTTATCACGCCTAAACAAACCTCTAATTATCAGCGTACTTCAAATGAACCTGCCTATTCAGCGCCAATGCCATCAGGCGGGAGTTCGGCAGATTTCAATACCGATATTATGTTCAAAAAAAGCAATTCAACGGTTTCATCGTCTACGGTGAATTTGGCCAAATCACAAAATACAGCAACACCTTCAGGTTTTGATACCAACGCATTTTTAGATGATGTGAAACGCCGTTATATGGATTTGCAACAAGCATGGGATTCACATGATTTGGCGGAAATTCGTGGTTTAACGACTGACAAAGTATTTGCTGAAATTCAAGACCAATTAAAAGGTTCAAATGCGACAAATCACACGGATGTTTTAAAATTAGACGCTGATTTACTTGAAATTCGTGAATTGAGTTCAGAGTTTGAAGCGGTCGTTTTATTCGATACAATTATGCGCGAAGATGATGTTGGTCAAGCGAATCAAGTGCGTGAAGTTTGGCATTTTATCAAATCAAAATCAGGTTTTAATTCAAAATGGATGCTTGACGGCATTCAACAATTGGAAGATTAAAATCTGTCTTACGTCGTGGCACAATCGTGCGCCACGACGATATTTTTTCAAAAAATAGCTATTCATTTAAAATCAAATTCGAAATGTACAAAATTCAACTCAAAATTTTAGATTCACGTTTAGGCGACACGATTCCATTGCCCGAATATGGGACGGCAGGTTCAGCAGGTTTAGATTTACGCGCGTGTTTGGACGACGCGATTATTTTAAAACCGAGCGAAACTGCTTTAATTCCAACGGGTTTGGCGATTCACATTGGCGATAATTCACTCGCCGCTGTTTTGTTGCCGCGTTCAGGTTTAGGTCATAAACATGGCATTGTTTTGGGCAATTTGGTCGGGCTTATCGATTCGGATTATCAGGGACAAGTTTTCGTTTCATGCTGGAATCGCGGCAAGGAATCATTCACTATAAATATCGGTGAACGCATTGCTCAAATGGTGTTTGTTCCTGTGGTGCAAGTGGCGTTTGAACAAGTCACAGATTTCGACGAGAGTCATCGTGGTGAAGGCGGTTTTGGTCACACGGGACGGCACTAAATTACGCTAGAACATGCTAGAATAGCCGCCATTTACGCCTTTAAACTCAACGGATTTTTTAATGACAGACTATAAATTAACCCATTTAAAACAACTCGAAGCCGAAAGTATTCACATTATTCGTGAAGTGGCTGCCGAGTTTGAAAACCCTGTGATGCTGTATTCCATTGGCAAAGATTCTGCTGTCATGCTGCATTTGACGATGAAAGCATTTTATCCTGCGCCACCACCATTTCGGATGATGCACATTGACACTACGTGGAAATTCAAAGAAATGATTGCGTTCCGCGACAAAATGGTCAAAGAACTCGGTTTAGATTTAATCGTTCACACCAATCAAGAGGGCGTTGAACAAGGAATTGGGCCTTTTACACACGGCAGTAAAAAACATACCGACGTGATGAAAACCGACGGTTTGAAACAAGGTTTAGATAAATATCAATTTGATGCGGCATTTGGTGGCGCGAGACGTGATGAAGAAAAATCGCGTGCGAAAGAGCGCGTTTATTCCTTCCGTGACAAAAATCACCGTTGGGATCCCAAAAATCAACGTCCCGAATTGTGGAATATCTACAACGGTAAAATCGACAAAGGCGAAAGTATTCGTGTGTTCCCGTTGTCGAATTGGACGGAGTTGGATATTTGGCAATATATTCATTTAGAACAAATTCCGATTGTGCCGTTGTATTTTGCTAAAGAACGTCCCGTTGTGGAACGCGACGGAATGCTGATTATGGTGGACGATGACCGTATGCCGATTGGTGAACATGAAAAAGTCGAAATGAAAAAAGTACGTTTCCGTACATTGGGCTGTTATCCGTTGACGGGCGCGGTTGAATCCGAAGCGACGACGTTACCTGAAATTATTCAAGAAATGCTGTTGACCACGACTTCTGAACGGCAAGGTCGTTTAATCGACCACGACCAATCGGGTTCGATGGAACAGAAAAAACGCGAAGGCTACTTCTAAAATCTTATCAACAGTCATTTCAGAGAATACAAATGTCCCACCAATCCGATTTAATCAGCACCGATATTAACGCTTATTTAGCGCAACACGAACGCAAAGAATTAGTGCGTTTTTTAACTTGTGGCAATGTCGATGACGGCAAAAGTACGCTCATCGGGCGATTGTTGCACGATTCAAAAATGATTTACGAAGACCAACTTGCCGCCGTTTTAGCGGACAGTGCAAAATCTGGCACAACGGGCGCGGGCAAAATCGATTTAGCGTTGCTCGTCGATGGTTTGCAAGCCGAACGCGAACAAGGCATCACGATTGACGTGGCGTATCGTTATTTCTCAACTTCGACGCGCAAATTTATCATCGCTGACACACCTGGACACGAACAATACACGCGCAACATGGCGACGGGCGTGTCAACGTGCGACTTGGCGATTATCTTAATTGATGCACGTTATGGCGTTCAAACTCAAACCAAACGCCACAGTTTTATCGCATCATTGCTGGGTATTCAGCATATTGTTGTGGCGATTAACAAAATGGATTTAGTCGAATACAGCGAAGCGAAATTTGAACAAATCAAAGCCGATTATTTAGATTTTGTGAAAACGTTGGATTTGCACGATATTTTGTTTATCCCGATGTCCGCGCTGGACGGCGATAACGTGGTGAATCCAAGTGAAAATATGGCGTGGTTCACAGGCAAACCGTTAATGGAAGCATTGAACACCATTGAAATTGCCAACGACCGTAATTTTTCCGATGCCCGTTTTCCGGTTCAATATGTGAATCGTCCGAATTTAGATTTTCGCGGATTTTGCGGCACGGTTGCGTCGGGGATTTTCAAAAAAGGCGACAAAATCACCGCATTGCCATCAGGCAAAAGCAGCACGATTAAATCTATAGTGACGTATAACGGTGAACTTGAACAAGCCTTCGCGCCAATGGCCGTCACGCTGACGCTAGACGATGAAATTGATATTAGCCGCGGCGATATGTTGATTGGCACGCAGGAATTCACGCCGATTGTTGTCGATAAATTCAAAGCGCACATCGTTTGGATGGATGAACAATCGCTCAATATCGGCAAACAATACGCAATTAAATTGGCGACGCGCAGTGTGTTTGGTTCGGTGTCGTTGATTCACCACCGTATCGACGTGAACACGCTCGAACACCACGACGTGAATGCGTTGCAACTCAATGAAATCGGGTTGTGTACGGTTTCGGTGAATGCGCCAGTGGTGTTCGACAATTACAAAACCCACAAAGGCACAGGCTCGTTTATTATTATCGACCGATTGACGAATGGCACGGTTGGCGCGGGCATGATTGTTGGAACGGATGATAACGAAAATATGCAACCCGTTAGCATCGAAGAGCGTACCGCGCGTTTTAGTCAAATTGCCACTGCTGTTAATTTAACTGGTGAAAAGAGTGTGGAAATCGCGTATCAACTTGAACGTAAATTGTTTGATAACGGTCACGCGAGTACGATTTTAGAAACGACGAACAATGTTCTGATTCAAGCAATAAATCACGCTGGTTTGATTGCGATTTGTGTGAATACGAATGAAGGTTTCACGCCGATTCAGTTTGATACCAACACTCAAACGCTTGACGAGATTTATGTGACATTGAAAACGCAGAAAGTCATTTACTAAATGACTTACGACATTTCACTTTTTATCTTTCGCCGTGATTTACGCCTTGTTGATAACACGGCGTTAAATTTTGCGTTACGCAATTCAAAAAAAGTGATTGCCTGTTTTATTTTTGATGATCGACAAATTCAAGCGCATTTGTATAAAAGCAAACCCGCATTCCATTTCATGTTGCAATCGCTTGAAGATTTAGTAACACAATTTAAATCAATTAGCGCAGAACTTAATTTTTTTGACGGTGTGCCAGACAAAGTAATTGAAAATTTGCATTCGCAACACAAAATTCAAGCGGTTTTTTTTAATCGAGATTACACGCCATTTAGCAGTCAACGTGATAGTGAAATTGCAAATATTTGCCAACATTTGAATATTGATTTAGTCGTTTGTGCTGACGCGCTTTTAAATGAACCCGAACAAGCTGTTAAAAATGACGGTAACGCATATAAAGTTTTTACGGCGTTTTATAATAATGCTCGCAAAATCGCCGTTGCATTACCGCAAAAACTAGCAATAGGTGATTTTGTAAGAATTGATTCAACGGTGACATTAGAAAAAATTACTGCATTTGATAGTTTTAAAACTACAACAATTCAAGGCGGACAAAGTGCCGCTTTAAAGCAGTTAGCTACTTTAAAACGTTGTGCAGATTATGCAAATAGCCGCGATATTCCAGCGCTGCAAAGCACTAGCCAATTATCAGCGCATTTAAAATTCGGCACGGTTTCTGTACGAGAAGTTTTTTATGCCATTGCTCAAACGCTCGATTTAGAACATCCTTTAGCAAGGCAGCTTTATTGGCGCGATTTTTTAACGCATATTGGCTTTCATTTCCCACACGTCTTTGGTCATGCGTTTATTGAAAAATTTGATAATTTACCTTGGGAAAATGACCACGCGTATTTTCAAGCGTGGGTAGAAGGCAAAACTGGTTTTCCAATTGTCGATGCGGGAATGCGGGAATTGAACCAAACAGGTTTTATGCATAATCGGGTTAGAATGATTGTCGCTTCATTTTTAACCAAAGATTTACGGATTAGTTGGCGTTGGGGTGAGCGTTATTTTGCTCAACATCTAATAGACTACGATCCATGTTTAAATAATGGAAATTGGCAATGGGCGGCTTCAACGGGTTGTGACGCACAACCCTATTTTCGAATCTTCAACCCTTGGTTACAACAACAAAAATTCGATACAAATTGCGAATATATTTACCGTTGGATTCCAGAATTACGGGTCGTGCCCGTTAAAATAATCCATAAATGGGAACAAAAATATTACGGAAAATTTTATCCTATGCCGATTGTGAACCATTCTGAAGAATCAAAGTTAACCAAGGTGTTTTTTAAAAATGCTGCAGAAAAATAGTATTTTAAATTGTGTCAAATTAGCATTTCCACACCTGAAAAACTTTGCACATCACGTTACTTTTTGGGCATTGATTTTAATTGTTGTTGGTTTTTTAGGCATCAGTTTTTTCTTTTCTAAAATCGAAAATTATAAAAACGATTTAGCAAACCAATTAAGTCAAGTTATTGAAGCACCAGTAAAAATAGGTAAATTACATGCACGATTGCGAGGCATTCAACCCGAATTACAACTTTCAGAATTAGATATTGCTGCTGAAAAAATTCAGCTTAAAGAAATTCGATTGGGTGTTGATTTTTGGCAATTACTTTCAAATAAAAACCTACTTTCTGCAACATCTATAACTTTAATTGGTGCAAAAATTACTTTGATTCGTCACGCCGACGATAGCATTACGCTAGAAGGCTTGAAGGCAAGTGAAGGTCAACCAACTTGGCTGTTACAAGGAAAATATCTTCTTTTACAAAGTTCTATAACCTGGCGTGATGAAAAATTAAATAAGCCACAGAGACAAATTACACCTGTCAATTTAGCAATTATCAATGAGGGTGAAAATCATCGAATCAATTTGCTTACACAATTACAAAAAACAGAATTATTACGCGTATCACTTGATTTTTCGGGGAATCCCTTTGATTTAAAAGCGTTAAGTGGTAGCGTTTTTATTGAAGGTAAAAATTTAAAACTTAGTGAATTTTCAGGTTTTGAGCTGCCTTTATCGCTCAAAATTACTGATGGAATTGCAAATATAAAAGCATGGGTCAATTTAGAAAACGGTCAATTTGATTCGCTTAATGGTGACGTTAAATTACAAAATGTTTCATTTAATCGTCCACAACATTCGATTTTTAAACTTAGTGAATTCGCCAGTAATTTTAAAATCAAATGTCAAAATGCATCGTGGCAAGTTGCGCTGCCGAAATTTGAAATTTCCACCCCTGAAATTGAGTTCAATGGTGCGATTTTAGCGAATGTGAATTTCAATAATTCTAACGAAAATAGCGTTGGTTTATTTTTAGAAAAACTTGAAATTGCACCGCTAATTCCAATTGTGAATTTTTTTACCGAATCACCAATTGAGCTAAATAAATTTAGTGGCGTACTGACAAATTTACGTTTATTCACAAAACCTACACAACACAAAATAGCCATTGATACTGCTTTTGATGATTTGAAAATCAGCGTTGCAAATCTAACGATGGCGCATTTAAATGGATATTTACATGGCGATGAACTTACAGGAACATTGCAACTAAATTCTGAAAAATTAGCATTTCATGCACCAACTTTGTTTCGTGAAGTTTTACCAGAAATTCAATTAGAAACCGTTTTAAATTGGCGGCAAACTGCTGAAGAATGGCAGATTTCTAGTGGCAAAATTATTTTAAATAATCGAGATATTCCCAGTCAAAGTACGTTGAAATTAACATTGCCGAAAAATGGTGATGCGTTTATGGATTTACAAACGAAATTTGAAATTCATGATGCAATGCAAACGTGGCGATATTTACCCATCGGAATTATGGATAAAGGTGTCGTCGAATGGCTTGATAAAGCGTTTGAAAAAGGGCAAGTTAAAAATGGACAGTTTTTGCTTTACGGCTTACTGAAAGATTTTCCGTTTGAAAAAGGGCAGGGCGTATTTGAGATTTTGTTTGACGCCGAAAATGCTCGGCTTAATTACGCACCAGATTGGTTACCACTTGATAATTTGACTGCTTTTGTGCGGTTTTATCAAGATAGTTTACAAATTAATTTATCAGGCATGGCGCAAAATGCGACGCTGAAATCAGCTGAAATAACTATTCCCTCGATGTCTACAAGTAATTATGTTGGCATTATTGGCGAAGCAGAAGGTGAAATTTCACAAGTTTTAGATTTTATGCGACAAACACCTTTGAAGTCACGAGTAGATTCAGTTTTAACGGCTATTTCACCTGTTGGAAAAACCGATGTTTCACTCAATTTACAAATTCCATTGATTGAAAATCTTACATCAAAAGTAAATGGTTCTGCAAAATTTCAAAATGCAAAACTTAACGTTAAATCCCTCGATTTACCGGTTAAGGCACTAAATGGCATTTTAAAATTTACTGAAAACGGGGTGTTTAGTGAAACGATTTCGGCGGTAGCATTAAATCATCCAATTAAAATTCGCTTACAAAGTAATGACGTACAAACTACGGTTTACGTTATCGGTAATACGAATGTTGACGATTTATTTAATCAGTTAAAAATTTTACCGCTCACGCAATTAAATTCAAAAACAAAGTGGATTGAAGGTGGAAGCGATTACGATTTAACACTGAATTTACCTTACACAGAAGCCGCTCCAACTTTGCAAATTCAATCGATGTTAATGGGGATTTCGTTAAATTTACCTACGGAATTGGCAAAATCGAAATTGCAAAAGATCCCACTTTCTATGAATCTCACGCTCGGAGATGATGTGTTATTACCATTGGTGTTGAATTATAACGATCACTTAAAAGCGGCTGTAAATATAGACATTAAAAATAAAAAATTAGAGCGTGGCACGATTTTATTAGGTGATGGTGAAGTTGATTTTCCTGATTCGCAAGGTTTGAACTTAAAAATTTCGCGCAATAATTTGGCATTGCAAGATTGGCTTGGATTAGCGTCAGCAAGTGCAGAAAATAGTGTAGATGGCATTCAAACTATTTCTATTTATAGTCCAAATGCACGTTGGAAACAAATTGACTTAGGAGAGCTTTATTTAATTGTAAAGCATAAAAGTGAAGGCTGGCTGGGTGATTTAAAAAGTTCATTTGCAACTGGCATTGTGCAATTTAAAAACAATTCAACGCTTCAATTGGAATTTGAAAAACTTGATTTAGCCTTTTTTAAAAAATTACAAGACAATAACGAAATAAAAAATGAAGTACCTTCAACAACCGAATATACGAAAAAATTACCGACCTTGTTTTTGCAAAGTGCAAGCACGTTTTGGAACGATAAACCACTTGGTAAATTGACTGTTGAAACAACACCATTTGAAAACGGAATTCTATTTAAAATCATTGATTTGCTATCAACCACGCATCATTTATCGATGACAGGGGAATGGCAAAATCTACATTCAAAATTGAATGGCACGTTAGAATTTTTTAACGCTGGTTTGTTATTTTCAAATTTAGGTATTACAAAAGATATTGCAGAAACTTCTGGCACGGCAAAACTCAAATTAAATTGGCAAGGTTCACCAAAACAATTTGGGTTAGAAAAATTACGGGGACAAATTGATTTGGATTTGCAAAATGGACGAATTTTGAGTATTGAGCCAGGTCTGGGACGAATTTTAGGTGTTTTAGCATTAGAACAATGGATTAAGCGTTTGCAGCTCGATTTTAGTGACGTGTATTCTGAAGGTTTGACGTTTGATAATATCAATGGACATTTTGAACTATTGCAAGGCAAAGCCAGTACACAAAATTTAATGGTTGATGCTATTCCCGCCAAAATCTTACTTAAAGGTGACACGGATTTTGTGCATGAAAATGTGGATTATTTAGTAAATGTCACGCCTAAAAGTGCGGATGCCGTTCCTATTGCTGGTACAATTGTGGCGAAAATAATGAGCATTGCGGGAAAAACTTTGACTGGTAAAGATCAAGAGGGATTTTTCTTTGGCTCACAATATCACATCAAAGGTTTATGGGGGAATATCGACGTGATTCCTGTCCATGAAAACGACGGTTTAATACAAAAAACATGGCATGGGATAACCGACTTTCCATGGCTAAACCAGAAACTTAATTCAAAAGAGGCTTATCATCATGACTAAATGTGCCGCCATTCAAATGGCATCAAGTCCCAGTATTAGTGCAAATTTATTAGAAGCTGAAAAGCTCATCGCTGAAGCGGTAAAAGCAGGTGCGAAATTAGTCGCGTTACCTGAAAATTTTGCGTTAATGGGTGATCACGAACAAGATAAAATTAAAGTAAAAGAAACTGACGGGTTAGGTATTATTCAAAGCTTCTTAGAGAATACTGCAAAAAAATATGCTGTGTGGATTGTTGGTGGCACGATTCCGATTGCGGGCGACTATGGAAATAAAGTTCGGGCTGCGTGTTTAATTTATAACGATAAAGGCCAACGTGTTGCGCGTTATGACAAAGTACATTTATTTGACGTTCATGTTCCGAATACCAACGAAGTTTATCGTGAATCGGATTCCATTGAGTCAGGCAATGATTTTCTCGTGGTCGATACACCCTTCGGACGTATGGGCGTAGCGGTTTGTTATGATTTACGTTTTCCTGAGTTTTTCCGAAAAATGAGTGAGCAAGGTGTTGATTTTATCGTGATTCCTTCGGCATTTACGGCTGAAACAGGTGCAGCACATTGGGAATTATTGTTGCGGGCGCGTGCAATTGAAAACCTATGTTATGTGATTGCGCCAAATCAAGGCGGATTTCATAAAAACGGTCGTAGGACATTTGGGCATAGCATGATTATTGATCCGTGGGGTGTGGTTTTAGATTGCTACAAAACAGGTAGTGGTTTTGTCTCAGCTGAAATTGAGCATGATCGTATCGTTAAAATTCGTGCGGGTTTTCCTGTTTTAACACACCGTCGTTTTTTCTGTGAATAAAATGAAAGTAAAATTGATTTTTTTAGTTTTAATAAGTGGTTTAGTTGCGTGTGGTGCAGTAGAAAATAGCCGTTACCGCAATACTGTAATGCTTGAAAAACCACCTGTTTTGGCATTACAAAAAACACCGAAAAATGCCGTGATTGATGACAGTATTGAACCGAAAAAACAACTCGGTGGCTTAGATGAAAAAGTGGTTTTTCTTGATGAAAGCCCCTCAAAGTTATTACTGAAATTACCTGTGATCGATGCGTGGCGATTACTCGGAACGGCGATGCGTCAGAGCGATATGAAAGTCACTGATTATGACAAAGCTAAACATCTGTATTACGTCAGTTATAAATCGCAAGGAATGCTGAGTGGGATTGTTGGATTTTTGAATAAAGATGTAAGTGAAGTGATTTATTTGCTCACGCTTGAACCGAAAGATGATGAAACAGTTATTAGGGCTACACTTGCAAGTAATCATGAACAACGTGAAAGTGCCAATAATAATCCTGATGGCGTTTATGAAAATCCTGCTGAAGACAGTAATGGCTTGATTGAACATTTGTTTCATGTGTTGCGAGATGATGTAAAAACCGAATAATTTTTAACAAATTTTTTAACTTTAACAAGAGAATATACCTATGATTGAAAATTGGATTGCACCATCTATTTTGTCTGCGAACTTTGCAAAATTGGGCGAAGAAGTAGACAACGTTTTAAAAGCGGGCGCAGATGTGGTGCATTTTGATGTGATGGATAATCACTTTGTACCGAATTTAACGATTGGACCTTTGGTGTGCGAAGCACTACGCAAACACGGTGTGACTGCGCCCATTGATGTGCATTTGATGGTTGAACCTGTGGATCGTTTGATTCCAGATTTTGCCAAAGCTGGTGCGAGCATTATCACGTTTCACCCTGAAGCTTCGACGCACATTGACCGCACGTTGCAGCTGATTAAAGACCACGGTTGTCAAGCGGGTTTGGTTTTCAATCCAGGCACGCCGTTACATTATTTGGATTACGTTATGGACAAAATCGACATTATTTTGTTGATGTCTGTGAATCCAGGTTTTGGCGGTCAATCGTTCATTCCGTCTGCGTTGACGAAATTGCGTGAAGTCAGAAAGCGCATCGACGAAAGCGATCGTAACATTCGTTTAGAAATCGACGGCGGCGTGAAAGTAGACAACATCCGCGAAATCAAAGCGGCTGGTGCGGACACATTTGTTGCGGGTTCGGCGATTTTTAGCCAACCTGATTACAAAAAAGTCATCGACGAAATGCGCGCTGAATTAGCGAAAGCAGTTTAAAAAATGTCAGCGAGATTGATTGTTTTTGACTTAGATGGGACGTTGATTGATTCTGCGCCTGATTTGGTGGAAGCGGTCAATTTCGCGTTGACGAAACTCGATAAACCAACGCATTCGCAAGCCACAATTCAGCAATGGATTGGCAATGGCGCGGATGTGTTGGTGAAACGGGCGTTGCTCAATAATTGGCACGTTGGCGAAATTCCAGACGATTTTGAAATTGCATTCGAGTTATTTAAAACCTATTACGCCGAACACGATTGGGTTCACAGTCGATTGTACGATGGCGTTTTGGAAACGTTGCAAACGCTGAAAAATGCCGATTTTAAATTAGCGTGTGTGACCAATAAAACCGGACGCTTCACCAATCCGTTAATGGAAACAGGGGGGCTTGCGCCGTATTTTGATTTCATTGCGTCGGGCGATACGTTTGTAGAAATGAAACCAGAACCGTTGCCATTATTGGAGACAGCAAAATTATTTAATGTTGTGCCTGAAAATGCGTGGATGATTGGCGATTCGATTAACGATATTTCAGCGGGAAAACGAGCAGGATTTAAAACAATCGCCGTTTCGTACGGTTACGCGGGACAACATTCAATGGCAGATTTGAACGCTGACTACACGGTGAATGCCATATTAGAAATTGTAGATTTAATTAAAAATGAAATTTAAAAAAGAATTTGACGTTATTGTAGTTGGCGGCGGTCACGCTGGAACTGAAGCCGCTTTAGCTGCCGCGCGAACTGGCGCACAAACTTTATTACTCACCCAAAATATCGATACGCTCGGACAAATGAGCTGCAATCCTGCCATCGGCGGCATTGGCAAAGGGCATTTAGTCAAAGAAATCGACGCGCTTGGCGGCATCATGGCGAAAGCAATTGATGTCGGCGGCATTCAATTTCGGATTTTAAACGCCAGCAAAGGCCCTGCCGTTCGTGCCACTCGCGCTCAAGCGGATCGCCAACTTTATAAACAAGCGATTCGCACCGCTTTGGAAAATCAGTCAAATTTGATGTTATTTCAACAAACGGTTGCCGATTTAATTATTGAAGGCACAAAAGTCGTTGGCGTGAAAACACAAATGGGATTGGATTTTTCAGCGAAAGCGGTTGTTTTAACAGCAGGAACTTTTTTAGCCGGCAAAATCCATATCGGTTTGGAAAATTACAGCGGTGGACGCGCAGGCGACGCGGCTTCGATTACATTATCTGAACGGCTGCACGAATTACCGTTGCGAATTGATCGTTTAAAAACAGGCACGCCGCCGCGAATTGATGCGCGAACGATTGATTTTTCTGTTTTGGAATTGCAACACGGCGACACGCCTGTTCCTGTATTTTCGTTTTTGGGCAAATCCGAACATCATCCGCGCCAAATTCCGTGCTATATCACGCGAACAAATGAAAAAACGCACGATATTATTCGCAATGGTTTAGACCGTTCGCCGCTTTACTCAGGCATTATCGAAGGTATTGGCCCCCGTTATTGTCCATCGATTGAAGATAAAATTGTCCGTTTTGCTGACCGTGATTCGCACCAAATTTTTATCGAACCCGAAGGCTTGAATACCCACGAAATTTACCCGAATGGCATTTCAACGAGTTTGCCGTTTGATGTGCAATATGAATTTGTGCGGTCGATGCTCGGTTTTGAAAACGCTGAAATTATGCGTCCAGGTTATGCGATTGAATATGATTTTTTTGATCCGCGAGATTTAAAAAGTTCGCTTGAAAATAAACATTTGGACGGGCTATTTTTCGCAGGGCAAATCAACGGTACGACGGGTTACGAAGAAGCCGCCGCGCAAGGTTTGATTGCAGGTTTGAATGCGGCACGTTTGACGCGAGGCGAAGAAAGTTGGTGTCCGCGTCGTGACGAGGCTTACATTGGCGTGATGATTGACGATTTGATTACGCGCGGCACGCAAGAACCTTATCGAATGTTCACCAGCCGCGCGGAATATCGGTTGTTGTTGCGCGAAGATAATGCTGATTTGCGTTTGACTGAAAAAGGGCGCGAGTTGAATTTGGTTGATAATGAACGTTGGCAAGCCTTTGAAATGAAACGTGAAAACATCGATAAATTGCAAACTGCGTTGAAACAAAAATGGATTCATACGGACACCGAAAATGCCGCGCAAGTCGAAACGTTTTGGGGGAAAACCTTAAATAAAGAAGCAAATTTAACCGAATTATTGCGTCGTCCTGAAGTGGATATTAAAAATTTAGTTTCGTTTTTAGACGAAGATGAAATTTTTGCTGAAGACGTGGCGGAACAAGTTGAAATTCAAGCGAAATATCAAGGTTATATCATGCGCCAACAAGCGGAAATAGCCAAATCTTTGCGACACGAACATTTAAAATTATCAGTGACGTTGGATTATAAAGAAGTTTCAGGTTTGTCGAATGAAGTGAGTGAAAAGTTGCAAAAACAACGCCCAGAAACTTTGGGGCAAGCCTCGCGAATGCAGGGAATTACGCCAGCGGCGATTTCGTTATTGTTAGTTTATTTGAAAAAGAAAGCAGGGTAAGTTCACACAAAATAACAATCTTCGACGCGATTTTTTAATTAACCAATTGCGCTGTTTTTAAACGTTTCCAGATACTCAAAACTTAAATCATGGCTAAATCACTCTTAGAGCAACTCCCAGAAATCGTTTCAAAAGGTCGGCAAGTTGCTGAAAAAATTCTTGAAAGCCTCGAAGGAAAACACCGTGTTGGTTTGTAAACTCGTGAATAGGGTTTACCTGCAAAAGATACTGCCGCCAGTGATTGGCACAAAAAAATGCAACGCTATCTGAATTGTGTGAGTTTTCTAAATTACGCACGAGTGCCTCATCAAAATTGCAAAATAGCTTACTGTAAATTGAATTGTTATTTTGAAAACAAAAATCTAACGAAAAATTGGTAAAGTTTGCGGGGAATGATGATAACTAAAGAAGATTTAAAGCAAGAAATTGAACAACTCGATTCAGCTTTTTTTGGAGAAAAAATAATGCAAACAATTACTTTCACAGCAAATGATCAAATTGGGCAGTTGTTACACACAATCGCAATGGAAAATAATAAGCCAACAAGCGAAGTAATTGCCGATTCATTGCGTTATTATTCTGAAATGCTGCAAAAGAGAAAATGGCAGCAGCAAATCTAAATAGCTTCGACTTTGGTCGCCGCGCAAAGTTTGAAAGAGAATCAGTTATTAGAAGCGAGTAACGCAGATGGGCTTTAAGCGTGGTGATGTGCATTTGGTGAATTTCAATCCATCAAAAGGCACTGAAGCGGGAAAAATTCGCCCCGCTTTGATTTTACAAACTAATGACTTAAATAACGTGAATCATCCCAGCTCAATCGTAATTCCATTTACAACACAAATTATTGCCGACGCAAAACCATTAAGATCGAACATTGCACCGCGTGGTTTGCTAAAACAATCGTCAGACTTAATGCTTGATCAACCCAGGGCAATTGATAATCAGCGAATTACGTCCGAGCCGCTTGAGCAGTACATGAAAATTATTCTTGGGTTTGAAATGTGATTTGACGGATGAGCTACAGTAAAACAAATTGTTAAAACTAAAAAAGGAAAACAATGACAACTACCGAAGCAAAACTTGAGTTAATGATATTGAATGCGGACACGAACAATCTGGATTGGACGGATATGTTGACGCTACTGCATTCACGAGGTGCGCCGCTGGAATTAGTGACACGCATGGAAGAGCTTTGGGATGTAACCAAAGTTGTAGCTGGAAAAGTAGTGAATATCGGGCGCGTGATTTTGCTGCAAATTTGGGAGTTTGTGAAAGCCAATCCGACCATGATTTTAGGTGCGGTTATTGGCGCGGCGATTGGTTCGTTGGTTAATATGATTCCTTTTATCGGTCAATTTCTCGCACCGATTGCAATGGCGATTGGTACAACTATCAGCGCATTAGCTGGGCATCGTTTGGACAAAGTGGCGGCGGGTGAGTTTGTCAGTGGTTCGATTTTTGAAGACTTAATCACGGCGGCAAAACGATTTTTTAAGTTTATCGTTGATATATTTTTGGCGTTGAAAGACGAGTATTTTGCAAATGGATTTTCATAATGACTGACGAAAACACACCAAAACCATCGGATTACATCAAAACTTACCACGAAACGAAAAAAGCTGATTTAGGTGGCGTAGCGGGTAAAACGAGCGGCACAATTTTAGGTGGAATTGTCGGTTGGTTGGGCGCAACAACGATTGCAGGCTGGTTTGGCGGTACGGTTATTTCAACATCAGGATTGGGAACGGTTTTG
The DNA here is from genome assembly GCA_014191975.1 of Methylococcaceae bacterium. GTDB lineage: Bacteria > Pseudomonadota > Gammaproteobacteria > Methylococcales > Methylomonadaceae > UBA10906. The sequence goes on from BJHG01000009.1 coordinate 20,245, forward strand.
AGTTGGTTGCCTGCTGGACTGGTGAAAGCAATCGGAATCACTGGCATTGTAACGGTTACAACACCTGTTGCGTGGGTCGTTGGAAGCATTGCGATTTGTTCAGCGATTGGTTTATGTATTCAGAAACTAACGCATAGTGGTGGTATAAATGATGAAAGGCGACGCAAGTTAGGCAGGGAATTACTCACCAAATTAAAAAAAATTAGTGAACGAACATCTGTCGTACAGCCATTTAACTATGACAGTGCAAGGGTAAATTCATCGGCGGAGATTGAAAAATTTACGGCATTATTTCATGACCTTTCAAAAAAAGGGGGGACAAAATTCGAGAAAGTTACAAATCATGTTGAAAATTTGAAAAGTGAACAGTTACCAATTGTTGCTGCGTTATTTCATGATCTTGCTAAAGAAGGTGGTATAAAACTCGAAAAAGTCGCGACGTATGTTGAGAATTTGAAAAGTGGACGCTTGCCAATTGATGTGGCGATTAACATTTTGAATGAACACGGCAAAGAATTAGTCAATCCGTCGCTCGACCCGAATGCCGATGCTGACGTAGAATTAAGCAAAGCAGCGTCAGCGCGAGCTTTCACCGCAATGAATAAAGGTGTAACAAATGCCGACGAACCAAACGAAGCATTTTTAAACACCATGCAAAATCGTTTCGGCGTGGAACGTGGACGTGCAATGGAATTGTATCGTGACGCACCACTTGCCCCAAATCCCAAAGAAACCGCGCAACAATTAGGACAAATTTTCAGCAATGAAGTGATTGGTTTGGCATTTAATGCGTTGGCAGAAACCGCCCAAAGTATGCAACAAGGACAAGCTGCATTTGTGCGATTTTTGGAAGTTGAGCAAGCATTGCAAAATCAATTTGATACGATAATCGAAACAATAGAAAAAGATGTGAGTTTGCACGCGGCGATAGGACGGTTATAACTATGAATTCAGAAGAAAAATTATTACGCGACGGTTTGACCGCGCTCAACCTTTCGACTGACGATGGCAAAGTAGCTAAATTATTGGCGTTTATTGCGTTAATTGAAAAATGGAACAAAGTTTACAATCTCACCTCGATTCGGAAACGTGACGAAATGGTGAATTTGCATTTGCTCGACAGCGTGGCAATTTTGCCGCATTTGGAAGGCAAGCGAATGATTGATGTGGGAACGGGCGCAGGTTTGCCGAGTATTCCATTGGCGATTTATCGTCCAGATATTGAATTTCAATTGATTGACAGTAACGCGAAAAAAACTCGTTTTGTGCAACAAGCCATTTTGGAATTGAAATTGCCGAACGTGAAAATTACGCACAGTCGCGTCGAAGATTTTCAGCCGGAACAATTATTCGACACGGTTTTGACGCGAGCTTTTGCGAGTTTGCCTGAAATTATCGAATTAACACAGCATTTAATTTCTGAAAATGGGATTTTACTTTGCATGAAAGGGCAAGCTCCCGCCGAAGAACTTGCCGCTGTGAATGCAGAAACAACGCTGATTTCGATTAACGTGCCGAACATTGACGCCGAGCGGTGCTTGGTAAAACTCACACATCTGAAAAGTTAAGGAAAAATCGTGGGAAAAATTATTGCCATTACCAATCAAAAAGGTGGCGTAGGTAAAACGACTACTAGCGTCAATTTAGCTGCGTCGTTAGCGGCGTTAAAACAGCGTGTTTTGCTCGTCGATTTGGATCCACAAGGCAACGCGGCGATGGGTTGCGGTGTCGATAAACACGATATTCAGCATTCAAGTTATGATTTGTTGATGGAAACTATTTCAGCAGCGCAAACCATTATTAAGCTGCCCAATTTGAAATTTGATGTGATTGCGGGCAATGCCGATTTGACAGCTGCAGAAGTAGAGTTAATGAAAGCGGATCGTAAAGAATTACGCCTTTCACACGCGTTGGCAACTATTAAAAGTGATTACGATTACATCATTATTGATTGCCCTCCATCGCTTAATATGCTGACCTTGAATGCGATGGTTGCGGCAAATAGTTTATTGATTCCAATGCAGTGTGAATACTACGCGCTCGAAGGAATTTCAGCATTAATAGCAACGTTTAAAAGTATTCAAAGTACCGTGAATTCTGGGCTTCATTTGGAAGGTGTATTACGGACTATGTTTGATGATCGAAATCGTTTAACCAAAGACGTTTCCGAAGAATTGATTCGTCATTTTGGTAATAAAGTTTTCAAATCTTGTATTCCACGAAATATTCGTGTTGCTGAGGCTCCGAGTCACGGTTTGCCTGTTTTAAATTATGATAAAAATTCAAAAGGTGCTGTGACATATATGACATTAGCAAAAGAAATTTTGGCGAATGCAGCAAATGGCAACTAAGCGTTTAGGGCGTGGTTTAGATGCATTGCTTGCGAATGTGCCGAATGAATTGAGTTTTACACAATCTGTTGATTCTGTAGAACGCGAACAATTCCAACAAGAACTCTTTCAATTATTACAAGCTGCTGAGCATTTGAAATCATTAATTGATACCTTTGAGCAATTAGTTTTGCAACCTGAATCTTTAAAAAATAAAACATTATGACTATGAAAAAACGCGGTTTAGGTAGGGGATTGGACGCGCTTTTAGGCGATGTGCCTGTGGCGGAAAAATCTACAAATACTTCAGCACAGCAGACGTTGCCGATTGAATTATTGCAACGTGGAAAATATCAGCCGCGCAAAGATATGAACGCAGAGAAATTACAGGATTTGGCGAATTCGATTGCGATGCAAGGTATTGTTCAGCCCATTGTGGTACGTCATATTTCACCTGAACAATATGAAATTGTAGCGGGTGAGCGCCGTTGGCGAGCCGCACAATTAGCAGGCTTACAAGATGTTCCTGTGATTATCAAAGAAATGGACGATCGCACAGCGATGGCGATTGCGTTAATTGAAAACATTCAACGTGAAGATTTGAACGTTTTAGAAGAGGCTGATGCATTGCAACGGTTGCTGATTGAATTTGAAATGACACACCAACAAGTTGCTGACGCGGTGGGGAAGTCACGAACAACGGTAACAAATTTATTGCGTTTGCTGGAGCTTGTACCAGAAGTTAAAAAAATGCTGATTAATAAACAGCTTGAAATGGGACACGCACGCGCGTTACTGCCTTTAACTCCAGAACAACAGGTTATTGCAGCACGAAAAATTACCAATGAAGGGATGTCTGTGCGTTTGGCAGAAAAATTGGTTAAAGATATTCAACAGCCACCAAAAGTACAAGCGAAAAATACCCGAATTGATACGGATGTACTTTTGCTACAAAACGATTTGAGTGCCAAATTTAGCGTGAAAGTTCAGGTTGAAAGAAATGAAAATGGTAAGGGGAAATTGATTATTCACTATTCGACGTTCGACGAATTAGAGGGTATTTTGAGTAAGATGCCATAAAACAAAACAAATGAATTATGAATCCACCTTGATTAAACTTAGTTCGCTCTATATAATTAACAGTTATGTTTAGCCCATTTAAATTCAAAAAATACATATTAATATGTTAATAATAACTAAAATTTTAAAGTATCAAATTTTAGTTATTATTACGGTCAGTCTTATTTTAACGTTGGCATTTGATTTTATTTCAGGTGGGTTCGCGTTTTTAGGTGGTTTAATTGCTTTTTTACCTAATGCTTATTTGGGGTTTCGTATCAATCAAGCTGCGAAATTAGATGCAAAAAAATTCATCAATTCTTTTTATGCTAACGAGTCGATTAAATTAGTTTTGACAGCTTTGTTTTTTTTGTTAGTGTTTAGAATTTCAGACGTCAAATTATTACCGCTGTTAGCGTGCTATGTAAGCACTTTATCAGTATTTTGGTTCGCATTATTGATGCGTTAAATTTTCAAGTTATAAAGAAAATAGAGAGGAACAATGGCTACTGAAGCTCACGCCGAAGGTGCAACTGGTTACATTATTCACCATTTAACAGCTCTGCGTGTTGGCGAAGGTTTTTGGAGTTTGCATCTTGATACCTTGTTTTTTTCGGCATTATTAGGTGGCGTGTTCATTTGGTTTTTCAAAAATGCAGCTGAAAAAGCTACGTCTGGCGTACCTGGATTAGCACAAAATTTCGCTGAAATGTTGATTGAGTTTGTAGATCAGCAAGTAAAAGACAGTTTTCACGGGCATAGCAAATTGATTGCACCGTTAGCGTTAACGATTTTTTGCTGGGTTTTCTTGTGGAATTTCATGGATTTATTCCCGGTTGATATTTTGCCGTTAATTGGTTCAATTATGGGAATTGAGTATTTGCGTGTTGTGCCAAGTACCGATTTGAATGCGACATTTGCAATGTCTATTTCAGTATTTTTCTTAATTATTTTTTACAGTATCAAAATCAAAGGTCCAATCGGATTTGCAAAAGAGTTGATGTTCCAGCCTTTTGGTCCCTGGTTGACACCCTTTAACTTGTTGTTGAAGTTGGTTGAAGAAATTGCAAAACCTATCTCTTTAGCTTTACGGTTATTCGGTAACTTATATGCAGGCGAGCTGATTTTTATTTTGATTGCTTTATTGCCTTGGTACGTTCAGCCGTTGTTGAGTTTTCCTTGGGCAATTTTTCACATTCTTATTATTACCCTTCAAGCGTTTATTTTCATGGTACTCACAATTGTGTACTTGAGCATGGCGCACGAAGATCATTAAAATTTCACTTTTTATTTTAACAATACGTTGGAGGTATTATGGAACTCGCAAAATTAATTGCTGATGTGCAGGGTATGACTGCAATCGCGGTAGGTTTGGTTTTAGGTTTGGGCGCATTAGGAACCGCTATTGGTTTCGGTTTATTGGGCGGCAAATTTTTGGAAGGCGCGGCGCGTCAACCTGAAATGGTTCCTATGTTGCAAGTAAAAATGTTCGTTGTTGCGGGATTATTGGACGCGGTAACAATGATTGGCGTTGGTTTGGCTTTATTTTTCACCTTCGCAAATCCATTCTTGTCAGCAGTGGAAGCAGCAGCAGGTAAATAAACCTGTTTCATTTTAATCGCAACAAGAGGGGCGCATCGTGAGTATCAATGCAACTCTGATCGGACAAATGATTACCTTTGCACTTCTGGTGTGGTTTACCATGAAGTACATTTGGCCACCGTTATTTGACTCTTTAGAAGAACGTAAAAAGAAGATTGCTGATGGTTTGGCAGCAGCTGAAAAAGGTCAGGAACAAATTATTTTGGCTGAAAAGAAGGCTAAAATTGTTCTTAAAGAAGCAAAAGACCGGTCGGCGGAAATTGTGACACTTGCTCAAAAACGTGCCAATGAGATTGTAGAAGAATCAAAGTACACCGCAAAACAAGAAGGTGAGCGTTTAATTCTCGCAGCGAAAGGTCAAATTGATCAAGAGTTACAACAGGCAAAAGAAAGTTTGCGGAAAGAAATTACTGTCTTGGCATTATCTGCTGCACAGCAAATTCTGGGTGCAGAAATCGATAAAGCCAAACATCAAAATATTCTCAATAAAGTCTCTAGTCAATTAGGTTAAGTATAATGAGCGAACTAGCAACATTGGCAAGACCTTACGCCGTAGGGGTTTTTAAGCGAGCGAAGGAAACAGATTCTGCTAAAACGTGGTCAAACAATTTAGCTTTTTTAGCCGCTGTGTTGAGTGATCAATCGATTTCATGTGTCATTAATGACCCTAAAATTAGTAAGTCACAGTTATCGACACTGTTGCTCGATATTTGCGAAGGTCAGATTGATCAAGAAGGCAGTAATTTCTTAAAGTTACTGATTGAAAATAATCGCTTGAGTTTAATTGCGGCAATTGCCGAGATATTCGAGACCTATAAAGCTGAAGATGAAGGCTCTATTGATGTTGATGTAACCACTGCTTTTGCCTTTACTAAAGAGTCTAAGCAAATTTTCAATACAACACTTGAGAAGGCTTTTGGTAAGAAAATCAATATGAAAATAGCGGTTGATTCGTCACTCATTGGTGGCGTTCTAGTTCGAGCAGGTGATCAGGTGATCGACGGTTCGGTTAGAGGTCAGCTTCAACAATTAGCACAAAGACTCTAAATTTAGAGCGAGAAAAAGTATGCAATTAAATCCATCTGAAATCAGTGATCTTATTAAAAAGAAGATCGAAAACTTTGATTTAAGTACGCAAGTACACACCGAAGGCACCGTTGTCAGTGTAACTGACGGGATTGTGAGGGTTCACGGACTTTCACAAGCAATGCAAGGTGAAATGCTTGAATTCCCGGGTAATACCTTTGGTATGGCACTCAATTTAGAAAGAGATTCTGTTGGTGCTGTCGTTTTAGGTAGCTACCAACACATTTCTGAAGGCGATACAGTTAAATGTACCGGTAAAATTTTAGAAGTACCTGTCGGCGAAGCTTTATTAGGTCGAGTTGTTGATGCGTTAGGCAATCCAATTGACGGTAAAGGTTCAATTGATACTACCGAAACTTCTCCTGTCGAAAAAATTGCGCCTGGCGTTATTGCTCGTCAATCTGTTGATGAACCTGTTCAATTAGGTTTGAAATCAATCGACGCGATGATTCCAGTTGGTCGTGGTCAACGTGAGTTGATTATTGGTGATCGCCAAACAGGAAAAACAGCAATTGCCATCGATGCGATTATTAACCAAAAAGGTACAGGCATTAAGTGTATCTATGTAGCTATTGGTCAAAAACGATCGTCGGTTGCTAACGTTGTTCGCAAATTAGAAGAACATGGTGCGCTAGCGCATACGATTATCGTAGTCGCTTCGGCTTCTGAATCAGCCGCATTACAGTTCATTGCACCTTATACGGGTTGCACTATGGGCGAATACTTCCGTGATAAAGGCGAAGATGCGTTAATTATTTATGATGATTTGACTAAGCAAGCGTGGGCATACCGTCAAGTTTCTTTGTTATTACGTAGACCACCTGGTCGTGAAGCTTATCCCGGTGACGTTTTCTATTTGCATTCCCGTTTGTTGGAACGTGCTTCACGTATCAATGTGGCTGAAGTTGAAAAGTTAACCGGCGGTAAAGTAAAAGGTAAAACGGGTTCTTTAACCGCGTTACCAATTATTGAAACACAAGGTGGTGACGTTTCAGCTTTCGTACCAACTAACGTAATTTCGATTACTGACGGACAAATATTTTTAGAAAGTAACTTGTTCAACTCAGGTATTCGTCCCGCGGTGAATGCCGGTTTATCTGTTTCACGAGTAGGCGGTGCGGCGCAAACGAAAATTATCAAAAAGTTAGGCGGTGGTACCCGTTTAGATTTGGCGCAATATCGTGAGTTAGCAGCATTTGCTCAATTTGCTTCAGATTTAGATGAGAATACACGCAAACAAATTGAACGTGGTCAACGTGTTACTGAATTAATGAAACAAAATCAGTATTCACCAATGTCAATTGCTCAAATGGCTGTTTCCTTGTTCGCAGCGAATGAAGGCTTTCTAGATGATGTTGAAGTGAATAAAGTTTTAGATTTTGAAGCAGCATTACAATCATATATGAAATCAGAGCACGCCGAATTGATGGCTAAAATCAATGCGACTGGCGATTTCAGTAACGATATTAGTACGGGCATTCGTTCAGCGATTGAAACGTTTGTAAAAACTCACAGTTGGTAAAAAGGTCTTCTTATGGCTGTTGGTAAAGAAATACGCACAAAGATCGGCAGTATTAAGAATACTCAGAAGATTACTCGCGCTATGGAAATGGTCGCGGCGAGTAAGATGCGTAAAACAAAAGAAAGAATGTTGGCGACACGCCCGTATTCGCAAAAGATTGGCAAGATTATTAAGCACCTTGCTCACGCGAATCCCGAATATAAACATTCTTTTTTGGTTAAACGGGACGTAAAACGTATTGGTATTATTGTCGTGAGTTCTGATCGTGGTTTATGTGGTGGCCTGAATTCTAACTTGTTTAGAAAAGTGCTAGGGCAGTTGATACAATGGGAAAAGGCAGGTGTTGAGGTCGATGTTTGTACTATCGGCACGAAAGCCTATGGTTTTTTCACAGGTTTGAATAAAACGACTGTCATCGGGCATACGGCTAAGTTAGGGGATTCCCCACACTTAAACGATATTATTGGCGTTATTAAAGTAATGTTAGATGCGTATTATTCCGGTCAAATTGACGAATTACACGCTATTAGTAATGAGTTTGTGAATACCATGACGCAACGTCCGACCATCGAGCAGTTGTTACCAATTGTAGCGCATGAATTAGACGAACAATTGAGTAGTCGGCATTGGGATTACATTTACGAGCCGGACGCAAAAGAAGTTTTAGATCACCTGTTGACACGTTACATTGAATCCATTGTTTATCAGGGTTTAGTTGAAAACAATGCTTGTGAGCAAGCTGCTCGAATGGTTGCAATGAAAAGCGCATCTGACAACGCGGGTAATTTGATTAAAGAGTTGCAACTGATTTACAACAAAGCTAGACAGGCCGCTATTACTCAAGAAATTTCAGAAATTGTCGCTGGGGCAGCCGCTGTTTAGAGCAGGCTAAAAAATAAGTAGCGTAATGTTCCTTCGTGATTCACGGAGGAATTTAGAGATTTTTAGAAAAATATTTCCCTAGTAGCTAGGGTTGTTTCGAGGACGAATTTTTATGAGCGGTAAAATTGTTCAAATTATTGGTGCGGTTGTTGACGTAGAATTTCCACGCGACGAACTGCCAAAAATTTATGATGCCTTAATTGTTGAAGGCAAAGATTTGGTTTTAGAAGTACAGCAGCAGTTGGGTGACGGTGTCGCTAGAACGATTGCAATGGGTACAACTGACGGTTTAAGTCGTGGTTTAGAAGTCACTAATACCAAAGCCCCTATTTCTGTACCAGTTGGTCAAGAAACGTTAGGTCGTATTATGAACGTGCTTGGCGAACCGATTGATGAAAAAGGACCTATTGGCGAAAAAGTTAAATGGGCAATTCATCGTGAAGCGCCAAGCTATGCCGATCAAGCAGCAGCAACTGAATTGTTAGAAACAGGTATCAAGGTTATCGATTTAGTTTGTCCATTCACCAAAGGCGGTAAGGTAGGTTTGTTCGGCGGAGCGGGTGTAGGCAAAACCGTTAATATGATGGAATTGATTCGTAACATCGCTATCGAGCATAGTGGCTATTCTGTATTCGCTGGCGTTGGAGAAAGAACTCGTGAAGGTAACGATTTCTATCACGAAATGACTGATTCAAACGTTATCGATAAAGTATCGTTAGTTTACGGACAAATGAATGAGCCACCAGGAAATCGTTTGCGTGTTGCGTTGACAGGTTTGACAATGGCGGAATATTTCCGTGATGAAGGTCGTGACGTTTTATTCTTCGTGGATAACATTTACCGTTATACATTGGCCGGTACTGAGGTATCTGCGTTGTTAGGTCGTATGCCGTCTGCGGTAGGTTATCAACCAACGCTTGCGGAAGAAATGGGCGTATTGCAAGAACGGATTACATCGACCAAAACAGGTTCGATTACGTCTATTCAAGCGGTTTACGTTCCTGCTGATGATTTAACAGATCCTTCACCGGCAACAACATTCGCGCATTTAGATGCAACAGTTGTATTGTCGCGTCAAATTGCAGAATTAGGTATTTATCCTGCGATTGATCCACTTGACTCAACCAGTCGTCAATTAGATCCATTGGTGATCGGTCAAGAACATTATGACGTAGCGCGTAACGTTCAAGGCACATTGCAACGTTACAAAGAATTACGCGATATTATTGCGATTTTGGGCATGGACGAATTGTCTGAAGAAGACAAATTGCTTGTTTCAAGAGCACGTAAAATCCAACGTTTCTTGTCACAACCCTTCTTTGTTGCTGAAGTATTTACAGGTTCACCAGGTAAATATGTTTCGTTAAAAGACACCATCATAGGCTTTAAAGGTATTTTGGCTGGTGACTACGATGCAATTCCAGAACAGGCATTCTATATGGTTGGCACGATTGACGAAGCGTTAGAAAAAGCCAAAACGATGAAAGCGTAAGGCTGTTGTCTAGTAACTTTAAACTTTTAAGGTAATCAAATGACTATGACAGTCCATGTAGATATCGTTAGTGCAGAAAAAGAAATTTTTTCGGGTTTAGCAGAAATGATCTTTGCGCCTGCTGAATTAGGTGAACTCGGTATTACACCTCGCCACGCGCCGTTAATTACAAGGCTAAATCCTGGTGAAGTTCGCGTCAAAGTTAGCAGTACGGAAAGTTACCCATTTTTTATTTCGGGTGGTTTGTTAGAAATTCAGCCGAACGTTGTAACGATTTTGGCTGATACTGCGATCCGTGCAAAAGATATTGATGAAGCGGCAGCAATTGAGGCTAAAGTGCGTGCTGAAGAAATTTTGGCGGATAAAAATAGTCGTATCGATTACGCTTCGGCTGAAAAACAATTACACCAAGCAATTATGCAATTACGCACACTTGAAAGATTTAGAAAACGCGGTGGCTAACGATTAAGTTATTGCTCGATTCTTAATAGGAAGCCCGATAACGTCTTACGCTATCGGGCTTTTTTGTTTATTTTACGGAAGAGAAACATGAATCTCACAACCATTATCCTCGCAGCTGGTAAAGGAACGCGTATGCGTTCGGAGTTACCGAAAGTTTTGCATTCAATTGGGCATAAACCGTTGTTGCGGCACGTCTACGATTTGAGTGCTGAATTGGAAAATAATACGATTCACATTGTGATTGGACACGGTTCGGAACAGGTTAAAAAAATGCTGGCCGATTTGTCAGTAAATTGGATTGAGCAAACGCAACAATTAGGTACTGGTCACGCGGTTCAGCAGGTTAAGAATCAACTCGACGATAATTCGATAGTGCTGATTTTGTACGGCGATGTGCCATTATTGCAAGTCGAAACGTTGCAACTTTTACTTTCGAAAACTCATGAAAAAACGCTTGCACTTTTGACGGTCAATTTAGCGAATCCAAAAGGCTACGGGCGAATTGTGCGTGATGATTCTGCAAAAGTTGTGCGAATTGTTGAAGAAAAAGATGCAACAGAAATAGAAAAAGAAATCACCGAAGTAAATACTGGAATTTTAGCAGTACAAGGTGTTGCGCTGAAAGAATGGTTGTCGCAACTCAATAATAACAACACCCAAGGTGAATATTATTTGACCGATATTATTGCGTTAGCCGTTGCTGATGATTTTGAAATTACCACAACTTCACCGCAAACTGAAGACGAAGTGTTAGGTGTAAATGATAAATTACAACTCGCGCATTTGGAACGTGTTTATCAGCTGCAACAAGCAAAAAATCTAATGAAACAAGGCGTTACGTTGCGTGATCCAACGCGATTTGATTTACGCGGGACGATTTCTGCGTTGGGACAGGATGTTGAAATCGACGTGAATGTTATTTTTGAAGGTGAAAATCGACTTGCCAATAACGTGAAAATCGGTGCAAATTGCTCAATTAAAAATGCTACGATTGGTGACAACGTGATTATTTTGCCGAATTGTGTGATTGAAAACGCAGTTGTTGGCGCAAATAGCCGCATTGGTCCTTTCGCGCGGTTGCGTCCTGAAACGGTTTTAGCGACCGACACGCACATTGGTAATTTTGTCGAAATAAAAAAATCAATCATCGGGCAGGGCAGTAAAGTCAATCATTTGAGCTACATCGGCGACAGTTTAATCGGTAAAAAAGTAAACATCGGTGCGGGTACAATTACTTGTAATTATGATGGTGTAAATAAATTTCAAACTATTATTGAAGACGGTGCGTTTATTGGTTCGGACACGCAATTAGTCGCACCCGTTACCATTGGAAAAAATGCGACAATTGGTGCAGGTTCCACGATTACCAAAGATACACCTGACAATCAATTAACACTTAGTCGCAGCAAACAAATGTCGCTCGAAGGTTGGCAACGCCCCGTTAAAAAGGAGAAATTATAATGTGTGGCATCGTCGCTGGCATCGCGCAACGCAACGTCATTCCGATTTTACTGGAAGGCTTAAAACGGTCGGAATATCGCGGCTATGATTCGGCAGGTTTGGCGGTTTTGCATGAACAAACGATTGTGCGTCAACGTGCGGTTGGTAAAGTAAGCGGCTTGGAAACGTTGTTGCGAGAAAATCCCACGTCGGGAAATATCGGTATTGCACACACTCGTTGGGCGACGCACGGCAAACCGAGCAAGGAAAACGCGCATCCGCACGTCAGTTGTAATGCCGTTGCCGTCGTGCACAATGGCATTATTGAAAATCACGAGCAACTTCGCGCGGAACAACGCCAAAATCATTACGAATTTACGTCAGAAACAGATACCGAAGTCATTGTGCATGAAATTTATCACGCGCTAAAAACATCATCGAATTTGTTGCAAGCTGTCAAAAAAACATTGCCAAAACTCGACGGTGCGTATGCGTTAGCGATTATGTCGAGCGATGAATCCGACACGTTGATTGCGTGTCGCAAAGGAAGCCCGCTTGTGATTGGTGTGGGAATTGGTGAGTATTTTGTTGCGTCCGATGTCGCCGCATTATTGCCCGTCACGCAACGTTTTATCTTTTTAGAAGAAGGCGATATTGCGGAAATAAAAATTGATTCGCTGACTATTTACGATTCAGAAAATAACGTCGTGCAACGTCCGATTAAAGAAAGTCAGCTCAAAGCGGATGCGGTCGAAAAAGGCGAATACAGGCATTTCATGCTGAAAGAAATTTATGAGCAGCCGTTCGCTATTACGCAAACATTAGAAGGGCGATTTATTGAACAGCGCGTGCAAGATAGCGCGTTTGGTTTTGATGCAGCACAGATTTTCGATGATATTAAATCGGTGCAAATTTTAGCGTGTGGCACGAGTTACCACGCAGGTTTAGTCGCGCGTTATTGGTTTGAAGAATTGGCTCGCGTACCATGCAACATTGAAGTAGCAAGTGAATTTCGTTATAGACATCCTGTTTTAGCGGCTGACACGTTGATTGTGACGATTTCACAATCGGGCGAAACGGCGGACACGTTGGCGGCATTAAAAGAAGCTAAACGATTGGGTGCGAAACACACGTTAGCGATTTGTAACGTACCAGAAAGTTCGCTTATTCGAGAATCAGATTTAGTTTTATTAACTCGAGCGGGACCTGAAATTGGCGTGGCATCTACAAAGGCGTTTACCACGCAATTAGTGTCGTTAATGTTATTGGTGTTAGCGATTGGTCGGCGATTTGAATTAAACAAAATCTTGGAACAACATATTACTGACGAATTATTTAAACTGCCACGCAAAATGGAGCAAGTGTTGCAGCTCGATAAAGAAATTGAAATGTTAGCCGAACGTTTTGCGGAAAAGCATCACGCGCTATTTTTAGGACGCGGTTCGCATTATCCGATTGCGATGGAAGGTGCGTTGAAACTCAAGGAAATTTCCTATATTCACGCGGAGGCTTATCCCGCAGGCGAATTAAAGCATGGCCCGCTAGCGTTAATTGATGCCGATATGCCTGTGATTACGGTTGCGCCCAATAATAGTTTGTTGGAAAAATTAAAATCGAACATGCAGGAAGTTTCAGCGCGAGGTGGACAATTGATTGTTTTTATGGACGAAACATTGTCGCCCACCCCCGACGATAACATCCAAATTATAAAAGTGCCGCAAGTTGATAATCACATTTCACCAATACTTTACACATTGCCGTTACAATTATTATCGTATCATGTCGCGGTTTTGAAAGGCACAGATGTTGATCAGCCGCGTAATTTAGCGAAATCTGTCACGGTCGAATAATCAAAAATCAGGAGAATATTATTTTGCAAAAATACAATACCGACGATTTACGCATTTCGGGTATGAAAGAAGTGATTGCGCCGTCGGAAGTTCACACGGAAATGCCGCTTTCTGAAACGGCAGCGCAAACGACATTTCAAGCACGTCAGGCGATTCATCATATTTTGACGGGGAACGATGATCGTTTAGTGGTCGTCGTTGGGCCTTGTTCGATTCATGATACGAAAGCCGCGCTCGAATACGCCCATTTATTAAAAAGCGTGATGGCGGATTTAAGCGACGATTTGTTGATTGTGATGCGGGTTTATTTTGAAAAACCCCGCACGACGGTTGGCTGGAAAGGCTTAATTAACGATCCTGATTTGGATTCGAGTTTTAACATTAACAAAGGCTTACGAATTGCGCGACAATTATTGCTCGATTTGAATAACATGGCGATTCCTGCGGCGACGGAATACTTGGATTTAATCACGCCGCAATATATTTCAGATTTGATCGCGTGGGGCGCGATTGGCGCGAGAACCACAGAAAGCCAAGTGCATCGCGAATTAGCGTCGGGTTTATCGTGTCCTGTTGGTTTTAAAAATGCGACCGATGGCACGATTAAAATTGCGATTGATGCGATTGGCGCGGCGATGAGTCCACATCATTTTTTATCGTTGACGAAAGCGGGACATTCGGCAATTTTTTCGACCACGGGAAATGAAGATGTTCACATTATTTTGCGTGGTGGAAATCATAAGCCAAATTACGATGCTGTTAATGTAAATCAAGTCGCGCACGGCATGGAAAAAGCAAATCTGCGCCAAAATATCATGATTGATTTCAGCCATTCCAACAGCTTAAAACAATGCCAGCGTCAGCTGATTGTCGGTGATGACGTTGCCGCGCAAATCGCGGCGGGTAATAAACGAATTATGGGCGTGATGATTGAAAGTCATTTGAAATCGGGTTCTCAATCTGTCGTTCAAGGGCAAGAATTAGTTTATGGTCAAAGCATTACCGATGCGTGTTTGTCGTGGAATGATACGTTGCCGCTGTTGAAAACTCTTGCTAACGCAGTACAAAAAAGACGATTGCAGAAACTTTAAAGAATAGTTTTGAAAATTATCATTTATTAGAATTTAAGTAGAACTTTTTTATTAAAACGATTTAGATTATGGAAGTAAAAAAAAGCCCCGAATAAGGGCTTTTAATTTGAAATTTTAACGGGCACTTGTTTCAGTAACAATCACATCAATTCCACTTTGTTTCAATCTCGTTCGAATTGTACTGACACTAGTCATTTGAGCATAAGGTCCCATTTTTATACGGTGATAAATAATTTCGCCTACTTTCGCCTTTTCAACCCGCGCTTCAATCCCCATGTATTCCAAATTGACTCGCATTTTTTCAGCATCAGTTGAGTTTTTAAATGAACCTGCTTGCATCATGTAAGACACTTTTGATTTTACAGGCGCATCAACAGAAATAGTCGGTTTTGTCACATCAACAGAATCAGCAAGTGTTTCAACAGGTGCATTTACAGATTCTGCATGAGTGCGTGTCATGATTTCATGTATCGGAACAATAACTTCCTTTGCTTGTAGAATCGTATAAAACTCAAATTGTGGGGCTTCACCATTTTCTAACTCTGTTACCACTTCGGGCGGTAATGAATTTGGTTGCTGTTCTAGTTTCTCAATTTCTTCAGACGAAAGCCCTGCTGGTATTTCGGGCTTAACAACTTGTAAAATATTTGTTAAAGTCGGACTTTGCGGCAAATGTTGTTTCAGTTTTTTCAACGCATTACTTTTCAAATACACGCCAAAAACAACTAAACCAATTAGTAAGCCTGTAATCAACATCCACTTGAACGCCCCACCGGATTTTTCATGTGGGCGTTTGATAATTCTGTTGCTGTTTCGATAATTTTTATTAGTCATTTACATAACTTCGGGTGTGCTAATACCTAACAATGTCAAACCATTGACCAACACTTGTCGAATGGCGGTAATTAAATTCAAGCGTGCATTTCGCACCGTGTCGCTCTCGACTAAAAATTGGTGCGCGTTGTAATAAGTATGAAAATCGGTCGCTAATTCACGTAAATAGTTAATGATTAAATGCGGTTCATATTGCGTCGCCGCGCGTTCAATGACTTCTGGATAACGCGCTAACGTTGTCAATAATGCAGTTTCGTGTTCGGCAGTCAATTCGGCTAAATTCGTCATTCCCAACGCCACATCTTGGGTAAAACCTTTTTCGGTTAATTGACGGAACACGCTGCAAACTCTTGCGTGTGCGTATTGAACGTAGAAAACGGGATTTTCGTTTGATTTTGATTTTGCGAGTTCTAAATCGAAATCCATGTGTTGTTCGGAACGGCGCATAACATAGAAAAATCGTGCGGCATCTCTGCCCACTTCGTCACGCAATTCTCGCAAAGTCACGAATTCGCCGGAGCGCGTGGACATGGACACTTTTTCCGTGCCGCGCCACAAATTCGCAAACTGAACCAATAAAACATTTAACTTCGTTTGGTCTGCGCCCAAAGCCGTCAACGCTGCTCGCACTCGCGCAATATAACCGTGATGATCCGCGCCCCAAATGTCAATTAACACGTCAAAACCGCGTTCCAATTTGTTCCAATGATACGCAATATCCGATGCAAAATAAGTGTATTGTCCGTTGTCACGAATGACGACGCGGTCTTTTTCGTCGCCCAAGTCGCTCGATTTAAACCACGTCGCGCCGTCTTTTTGGTACAAATAATTATTCGATTTTAAAACCGTCAATGACCTTTCAATTGAACCGTCGTCCATCAACGAACGTTCTGAAAACCATTGATTGTACGTCGTGCCAAATTCGGCTAAATCTTCTTTGATGTCGCTTAAAATATCGTTCAAACCCGCATCGAAAACCACACGATAACCGTCGTTCAATAATGCTTTTGCACGCAAAATCAGTGCGTCGATATAATCGTCTTTATTGCCGCCTTCGGGTTCGTCGAGCGGTAAGTCAGCGAAAACGGTTGCCGTTGAATGTGAATAATTTTTACCGTGAGATTCAACTAATTTTTGAGCAATATCGCGCACATATTCGCCGCGATAAGCGTTGCTCGGAAATGTGAACGTTTCGCCGCAGGCTTCTAAATATCGCAACCAAACGCTGGTCGCTAAAATATCCATTTGTCGCCCGGCATCATTGACGTAATATTCACGATGCACTTCAAAACCCGTCGCCGTTAATAAATTCCCCACCACCGAACCATACGCCGCGCCGCGTCCGTGACCAACATGCAAAGGGCCGGTAGGATTTGCCGACACAAATTCGACTTGAACTTTTTTGCCTGCGCCGATTTGGCTTTTGCCGAAATTTTCACCCGCTATTTGAATATCGGCAATCACTTGATATTGCGCGTTGGAATTCATGAAAAAATTGATAAATCCTGCGCCCGCAATTTCAACTTTTGAAATCGCTTCATTTATGGGTAACGCGGCAATAATTTGTTCAGCCAGTTGGCGTGGATTGGTTTTGGCTGGTTTTGCCAACATCAACGCGATATTCGTAGCAAAATCACCGTGCGCCGTATCACGGGTGCGTTCAATGTGAACAGTCGGATTTAAATCGGTGGGTAAAATTTCTTGTGCTTTTAATACCGTGACAGCTTGAGAAATAAGGGTTTCGAGTTGTTTTTTCATGATGTTACAAATAGTCTAAAATTATGGCGCATTATCCATTAAATTGACCGATTTATCCATTCTCACGCTTTAACCGTATTTGAGCGCGTTTGATTTCGGTTTGCGCGACTTTATCTCGCAAATAAATGGGTTGAGCAAATTCAGCCGCCACACCTAAACCGCGTTGAAAACCATAAACGCCCAATTCTGCAATCGTGCTAGATTGCGGCAAAATGTCGCTTTCAATTTGCGTGACGAAACCTTCTGTTTTCAACAATAATTCATCTTTGTAAACGCGCCAACCTGAACCCATTCCCAACGCGGATTGTGCTGGAAATTCAATTTGTTCAACCGGTAAAACCGCTTCTTTGCCGACCAATTCCATAAAGCCGTCGGTGTTGCGTTGATAAACACCCCAAAAAATTTCGCCAATGCGTGCGTCAGTGGCGACAAAAGCGAGTTCCGGCAATCGATTTTGTGCCAATGCGGCAAGCGTTGAAACGGGAACAATGGGCAAATCGGCACCAAATGCCAAACCTTGAACTACGCCGGTTGCAATGCGTAAACCCGTGAATGAACCTGGGCCGCAACCAAACGCCAGTGCGTCGAGTTGCGACAATTTTAATTCAGCTTCCGCGAGCAACGATTCAATCATTGGCAATAATAATTTTGTGTGTGCTTTGGGCGTGATTTCAAAACGTTGGCGAATTTCACCGTCGATAAATAATGCGGCAGAGCAGGCTTCGGTGGAGGTGTCGAGTGCAAGTAGTTTCATCAGAAATCTGTAAGTTTAAAATTAAAAAATTACAACGAACGAACACGCAATTTACGACCTTTTACTTTACCATTTTGCAAACGTGCCAAAGCGATATTTGCGCTAGTTCGTTTAATTGCAACATAAGTACGAACGTCAAAAATATCAATTTTTCCAACTTCATTACCCGCTAAACCTGCTTCACCTGTTAATGCGCCTAAAATATCCGCCGCACGAATTTTTGCTTTTCGTCCACCATCTATCACCAACGTCACCATTGCAGGTCGAAGGGTCGTATTTTTAGGGAGTTTTGCAGGATTAAATTTGTCCCATTTAATGGCTTTGTTTTGATAGGCTTCAATGGCTTTAGCACGTTCTAATTCATTTTCAGCACAAAGACTTAATGCTAATCCTTTTTGCCCCGCGCGACCTGTTCGACCAATTCGATGCACATGAACTTCCGGATCGGGCGACAAATCAAAAACAATTACCATTTCCAAGTCTTTAATATCTAAACCCCGTGCGGCAACGTCTGTTGCTACTAAAACGGAGCAACTTTTATTCGCAAAACGTAACAAAGTTTGATCGCGTTCACGTTGATCTAAATCACCCGTTAATGAGAGTGCTGAATAACCTTGTTGTCCGAGCCAATTTTCAACCACTTGGCAAGTGTATTTTGTATTGCAAAAAATAACCGTTGATTCAGGCTGGTATTTTGCCAACAAAGCCACAACCGCTAACGGTTTTTGCAATTCTTCTGCTTTGAAAAAGAGTTGTTCAATTTGTCCGTCATCGTGATTTTCATCAACGCTAATTTCAATAGGTGATTGCTGAATGTGGGCGCTCATTTCTAAAATAGAATCAGGATAGGTAGCTGAAAATAAAAGCGTTTGTTTTGTTTTTGCTGTTTGTTTTACGACAAATGAAATTTGATCTTCAAATCCCATGGCAAGCATTCGATCTGCTTCGTCCAAAACCAACACACGCAACTTTTTCAAGCTCAAACTTTGGCGTTTCAAATGATCTTGAATTCGTCCAGGAGTACCAACAACAATATGTGGTGCGTGTTGTGATAATGATGCGACTTGATGACCTTGTGGCACACCACCGCAAAGCGTCAATAATTTTATGTTCGGTGTGAAACGCGCTAAACTCCGAATGGCTTTACTGACTTGGTCAGCTAATTCACGAGTTGGGCACAAAACCAACGCTTGTGTTTCATAAAGATTCACGTCAATTTTTGATAATAGCCCTAAACCAAATGCAACAGTTTTGCCACTCCCCGTTTTCGCTTTCGCAATAATATCGTCACCATTCAAAATAAACGGAAGACTTTTCGCTTGAATCGGGGTCATTTCGGTATAATTCAGCGTTTCTAAACTTTGCAGTAAAAGCGAATCAAGATTGAAAGTGGAGAATTTAACAGGTTGCATAAGTTTGCTCGTGTGAATTTTTTTAATAAAAAACGGAATCGGTAATTATACATAAGGTAGACTTAATTAGACGATTCAACTCATTTTTCAAATTTATAGGCTCAATGAATTCTTTACCTTTGTTACTACTTATCATTATTTTTACAGCAGTTGGTGGCGTGTTAAGCGTTTTAGCGGCGGGGATTTTTCTTCTGTTGCCTGAAAAAAATCGCCTCAAAGTATTGCCTCACGGTATTAGTTTTGCGATTGGTGCGTTATTAGCGGTTGCGTTTTGGGGCTTGATTCCTGAAGCCTTTGAACACGCAAAACCTGATGAAATACAATGGTTGTCAGGGACAATTTTAGCAGGGATTTTAGGGTTTTTCGTTTTAGAAAAATTGCTACTTTGGCGACATTGTCATTCTGGAGAATGTGAAGCTCACGGTGATGATGAGCATCAACATCCTGAACATTCAAATGGGCATTCGCATGGACACGGCGCAAAAACAGCAGGCACATTTATCATTTTGGGTGACGCGATTCACAATTTTGTTGATGGTGTGTTGATTGGTGCGGCATTTTTAATGGATGTTCAATTGGGAATTGTTACGAGTTTGGCGGTTGCTACACATGAAATTCCGCAAGAAGTAGGTGATTTCGCTATTTTATTGCAAAGCGGTTATTCTCAGAAAAAAGCCCTGTTTTATAATATATTAGCCAGCTTAACGACAGTGATTGGTGGTATTTTGGCGTATTTTAGCTTGGATTCGTTGCATGATAGTTTGCCATATTTTTTGGCGTTAGCAGCGTCGAGTTTTATTTATATTGCTGTAGCGGATTTAATTCCTTCTTTACATAAACGAACGGATACAAAAACGTCATTACAACAAATTATACTAATTGGCGCAGGTGTTACACTGATATGCACGATGGAAAATATCGCTAATCACATCACATAGAAATGTAAATACTATTTAGACTTGATTCCCACACGTTAGGCAATGTGGATTTTTTTTTAATTTCAACGTGTTAAATTCCATGCTCAATCCATCAATCACCAATAAACGTCCCGTTAATGTTTCGCCGGTTTCGGTGATAAGTTTGATTGCTTCTAGTGCTTGAATGCTGCCGATAATGCCGACAATCGGTGAAATCACGCCGTTGGTTGAACAGGTTTGTAATTCTTCACCGTCACTTTGGTAAAGACAGTTATAGCACGGGCTATCATTTTTGCTTGGTGTAAAAACCGAAACTTGCCCTTCAAAACGAATCGCTGAACCCGAAACGAGCGGCGTTTTTTGTCGCACGCACGCTGCGTTAATCGCAAAACGAGTCGTGAAATTATCGCTGCAATCCAAAACGACATCGACATTTTTGACTTCATTTTCAAGTGTTTCGCCAGCGAGTTTTGCTTTTACAGCGCGAACATTCACGTCAGGATTTAAATTTTTTATCGTGTTGCGGGTTGAAATAACTTTATCGACCCCTATATCCAGTGTGTGATGAGCAATTTGCCGTTGTAAATTGGACAAATCCACGCTGTCATCGTCATAAATGATCAAATGACCCACACCCGCCGCCCCTAAATACATGGCGACAGGTGAACCTAAACCGCCAGCTCCAATAATTAAGACTTTGGCATTGAGCAATTTAAGTTGCCCGTCAATGTCGATTTGAGGAAGCATTATTTGGCGGCTGTAGCGATAAAGTTGGTTGTCATTCATGGTTTTCGGATTGGCAGTAAGTGGTTCAAATTTTTCCCCACAGACGTGGGATTGTTTTGTATTTTAATCTATCTTAGGAGTTTTACATGAAAATTACCCCATTGCATGACCGCGTTATCGTTAAACGTGTTGCAGAAGAAACCGTCACATCAGGCGGCATCGTTTTACCAGGTTCAGCCGCAGAAAAACCAAGCCAAGGTGAAGTTTTAGCGATTGGCGCGGGCAAAGTTTTAGACAACGGAACGATTCACCCAATGCACGTCAAAATTGGCGACAAAGTATTGTTCGGCAAGTATTCTGGCAGCGAAGTTAAAATCGACGGCGAAGACGTAATCGTGATGCGCGAAGACGACATTTTAGCGGTTTTAGGTTAATCCTTTTTCAAACAAACATTCTCAATTCAACTAACAGGAATTCAAAACATGGCAGCAAAAGAAGTTTTATTCGGTGATGACGCTCGCGTTCGTATGGCGCGTGGTGTGAACATTTTAGCCAACGCGGTTAAAGTCACTTTAGGCCCAAAAGGTCGTAACGCGATTTTAGACAAAAGTTTCGGCGCACCAACGATTACCAAAGACGGCGTTTCAGTTGCTAAAGAAATCGAATTAAAAGACAAATTCGAGAATATGGGCGCACAAATGGTGAAAGAAGTTTCTTCAAAAACGTCTGATGTAGCGGGCGACGGCACAACAACCGCAACCGTTTTGGCGCAATCTATCGTCAACGAAGGTTTGAAAGCTGTTGCGGCTGGCATGAATCCAATGGATTTGAAACGTGGTATTGATTTAGCCGTGATTAAAGCCGTTGCGGCAATTGTTGAAGCGGCGACACCTTGCACCGATAACAAAGCGATTGCTCAAGTCGGCACTATCTCTGCAAACTCTGACGAATCAGTCGGTCAAATCATTGCTGAAGCGATGGAAAAAGTTGGTAAAGAAGGCGTTATAACTGTTGAAGAAGGTTCAGGTTTGGACAATTCTTTGGACGTAGTTGAAGGGATGCAATTCGACCGTGGTTATTTGTCACCGTATTTCATCAACAAACAAGAAAGCATGAGCGTCGAATTAGACGACCCAATGATTTTGATTTACGACAAAAAAATCTCAAACATTCGCGACATGTTGCCAGTACTAGAAGGCGTTGCGAAAGCAGGTCGTCCATTATTGATTATCGCTGAAGACGTTGAAGGCGAAGCGTTGGCGACTTTGGTTGTGAACACAATTCGTGGCATCGTGAAAGTCGCAGCTGTAAAAGCTCCAGGTTTTGGCGACCGTCGCAAAGCAATGTTGGAAGACGTAGCTGTTTTAACAGGCGGTACCGTAATTTCAGAAGAAATCGGTTTGAGTTTAGAAAAAGCAGAATTGTCACAACTCGGCACTGCAAAACGCATTCAAATCACCAAAGACAACACCACGATTATTGACGGTGCTGGTTCTGAAGAAGCGATTAAAGCTCGCGTGGCTCAACTTCGCACACAAGCTGAAGAAGCCACGTCAGATTACGACAAAGAAAAATTGCAAGAACGTTTGGCTAAATTAGCTGGCGGCGTTGCGGTAATTAAAGTCGGCGCGGCAACTGAAATCGAAATGAAAGAGAAAAAAGCGCGTGTTGAAGATGCGTTGCATTCTACTCGTGCAGCGGTTGAAGAAGGCGTTGTGGCTGGCGGCGGTACGGCGTTAGTGCGTGCATTGTCGGCGTTAGTCGGTTTGGAAGGCATCAATCACGACCAAACCGTTGGTGTGAACATTTTACGTCGTGCGATGGAAGAGCCTTTGCGTCAAATTGTTTCTAACGCTGGCGATGAACCGTCTGTTGTGTTCAACGAAGTGCAAAAAGGCAGCGGCAACTTCGGTTACAACGCGGCAACGGGTCAATATGGCGACATGATTGAAATGGGGATTTTAGACCCTGCAAAAGTCACTCGTACTGCGTTGCAAAATGCGGCTTCAATCGCGGGTTTGATGTTGACGACTGAAGTGATGATTGCTGACGCGCCTAGCGATGACAAAGGTCATGGTATGCCTGATATGGGCGGAATGGGTGGTATGGGCGGCATGATGTAATTTGCTGACTTAATCGCTTTTTTGCTTTGAATGACAAAAGCCCCGATTTGCAGTGATGCGGTCGGGGTTTTTTTATGATTTGCTTTTCATCAATTCGATAATTTCTTTCAAATAAGAAATTTCTGCTTTTTGCGCTTCAAGCATTGATTCTAATTTTTCAACAACAAGCTGTAATTTTTCATTTTCGTGTTTTTCAGATTTTGAACAAACTGTGCAATTGCTTTGATTATTTTGCTGTGCCTGTGTTCCATTATTGTGTGCGATAAAAACATTTGTTGATTCTTCATCACACAATTCGTTAAACGGTACCTCAAACAGTCGAGATAATTCGTCCAATTTATTAACAGTGATTCGACTATCACCGCGTTCAATTGCACCATATCCATTTGCAGACATTCCCAATTTTTCAGCAAGGTATTCTTGTGACCATTTTCTTGATTGACGTAACAATTTAATTTTTTCACGAACTAGCATACTCATTTCTCGGGTAAATAATCAGAAATTTGGGTGAAATATCAATTTCATTTGGTGGTTAATTATTACCGAACGGTCTAGCATAGCGACGGAAATAAGCAACCGCCTAAATTATAATCTTTTTCGACTATTTTCTTGACCAAAATCGGGTTGTTTGACTACATTTTTTTATTTTTAACTAAGGATACAGTCAAAAATAACATCCCGAATTAGCAATGATTTAAAACGACACGATAATTCCATTTTGCAAGATGAGCATCAAAAGCAATGTCCGAGTTTTTAATGAAATCAATAGTACATTTCTTTCCGGTAAGATAAACGCCAGTGAGAATATCGACAGTCACTTTTAAGCCTTTGTTGGTTTTGGTGGTTTCC
>BJHG01000010.1 GCA_014191975.1 Methylococcaceae bacterium
CGCTTTATTTGTTTGGCGTGATGACTAAGCACACCGACATTAAACAGATTCACACTTACACAGATCGTCATCTGCGTGATTGATTTCTAAAAATACCCGGTTATACGGCGTTTGTTCAACGTTTAAACCGCGTAGCCGATGTCTTCGTGCCATTATTGACGCTGATTCAAAACGAACAAGAAGGTACAGGCTCCCGAATATATTGGCGTAACAGGGGCAAGCCATCATGATGGCAAAATCTTTGACCAAATCCGTCCTGTTTTACACAACAACTATCTTTATGGTGATAAAGCCTATCTGCGTTCAGATCCGAAACAAGTCATGGAAGACCAAAACTTAGTCGTTTTAACCCCCTGTCAAAAAACAGAAAGGGCAAAGACTCAACGCAGATGAGAAGCAACGATCAACTACCCTTTCTCGCATTCGCCAGCCGATTGAGTCTCTTTTTTCCTGGATTGAACAGCAAACAGGCATTGAATGTGCCAGCAAAGTGCGCTCATACAATGGACTTTTGGTTCATGTTCTCGGCAAAGTCGTTGCCGCATTTTATTTTTGGAACTTTGTTCGGGCTTTTAGCTCTTAATTCGCATTTGAGTCAAATCTGACAGAACCTAATCGAGGCACAACGTTTAGATTATTACTTCCGTTGGTTTCAAATGACTAAACGATTGAGAATTCAACTATTTTCAGTGTAGGAAAAATACTGAATTATTTCATCTAACGCAATAAAAAAAGGCGCGATGTTTTTAACATCGCGCCTTTTTTAGCAGAATTTCAAAAACTAGATTGACAATTTTTCAACATGCTTATCGCCATAAACCCAGTTTATAATCATCCTTGTACCTGTAATCGCGGTGAACATTGACGACAAAATACCGATGATTAACGTCACAGCAAAACCTTTTACTGAGCCTGTACCGAAAGCAAACAACACAATCGCGACGATTAAATTCGTGAAATGTGAGTCGAAAATTGTCCCAAATGCTTTTTCGTAACCACTAAAAATAGAAGCTTGTGGACTATTACCCAAACCAAGCTCTTCTTTAATTCGCTCAAAAATTAACACGTTTGCATCGACCGACATACCAACGGTAAGGATAATCCCCGCAATTCCAGGTAGTGTGAGTGTTGCTTGTAACATCGACAAAATTGCCACAACAATTACCACGTTAAACGCTAACGCCATATTTGCAATCATTCCGAACAGTTTGTAATAAATTGCCATGAAAAACACAACTAACGCGAAACCGACGAAAAATGACAGCATGCCTTTATCTATATTATCTTGACCAAGGCTGGGTCCAACGGTGCGTTCTTCGATAATATCAACAGGTGCCGCCAAAGCGCCAGCTCGCAATAATAATGATAAAGTACGTGCCTCTTGTGGACTGTCTAAACCTGTAGTTTGAAAACGTTTACTGAATACACCTTGAATTGTGGCAATACTGATAACTTTTTCGATTTTCTCTTTGTGACGAATTTTTTGACCATTCACTACGCGGGTTTCGTTTTTGTATTCAATAAATACTACCGCCATTGGTTTACCGATGCTTATTTGGGTTAGTTTTCCCATTTTCGCAGCACCAAGTCCGTTAAGGGAAATACTAACCGACGGTCGACCGTCATCATCACTACTCGAAGATGAATCTACGATTTGATCACCCGTGATAATAATACGTTTATCAAGCAAAATTGGACTGCCATTTTTTTCATAATACAAACGGCTACCGATAGGCGCATGACCTGAAACCGCTTGCTGAACATCGTGTTCAGTATCAACTAAACGATATTCAAGTGTTGCGGTAGTACCTAAAATTTCTTTGGCGCGTGATGTATCTTGTACGCCAGGCAATTGAACCATGATGCGGTTTTCACCTTGTTGTTGAATGACGGGTTCGGCAACGCCTAATTCATTGACACGATTACGCAATGTTGTCATGTTTTGTGCAACGGCATTTTTCTTGATTTCACGCACATCCGTCTCAGACATTTTTAACCAAACTTGCTCTACCATTTCAGGTTCTGTTATTGCTAAACCCCGAAAATCTTTATTTAAAAGCGTCATTAATTCTGTTTTTTCATCTACAGATTTCAATGTGATTTTGATAAAACCATTATCTTTCGTGATGGCTTGATAATGAATTTTCGCATCACGTAATGCCAAGCGTAAATCGTCGTTATAACGTTCTTCGGCTTGTTTAACCGCAGCATCCATATCGACTTCAAGTAGGAAATGTACACCGCCGCGTAAATCTAAACCCAAATACATCGCCTGTGCGCCAATGGTTTGTAACCATGCTGGCGTTGTCGGTGCAAGATTTAATGCTACGGTGTAATTATTGCCCATTTTATCTCGCAATAAATCCGCGACTTTCATTTGGTCGTCTGCATTGGTCAAACGCGCTAACACTTTGCCGTTGTTGAATTCAAAGGTTTTTAACGGTGCGCCTGTGGTTTTAATGGTTGCTTCAATATCTGTCGCTTGTGCTTGTGTAAGCTTATTTACGACGTGTGAAATTTGAACTGATGGATCGTCACCGTATAAATTGGGTAACGAGTAAATAATGGAAGTTAAAAATGCCAAAATAATGACAATATTTTTCCAAAAGGGAAAATGGTTTTGCATGACGTTTATTCCGCTGGTTATTGAGCGACTTTTTTATGCATCGCTTTATAAGTACCTTTAGGCATCATGCTTTCGATGTTGTGACGTTGAACTTGAATGAAGATATTGTCACTAATTTCAATTTTAACAAAGTTATCATCTACATCTGCAACCTTTCCTAAAATACCGCCCGAGGTTACAACCTCTGTGCCTTTAGCGAGAGCTTCAACCATTTGTTTTTTTTCTTTAGCCCGTTTGGCTTGAGGGCGTAAAAATAATATGTAAAAAAAGGCTAAAATACCTAAAGGAAAAAGCATTCCTTCTAAACCAGGTTGTTGTGCAGCGGCTGCGCCACCCTCAGCTAAAGCATCAGAAATTAAAAAACTCATTGTATATCCTCGTTATTTTTATAATGTGTGTGAAAAAAGAAGTAAATAAACAGCTATTATGCCATAGAAAATTTATCCAGCCGTGCAAACGTAATTTGAATCAGTAATTCTTATTATTAAAATTACACATACTGCATAAAAAAATCTGTATAGAAAAAAAGAAGGTAGGTGATCGACTCTATATGAATCAATATGCCTACAGATGGGGATTTTGTTTTGTATCATGTGCGTCTATTTGACGATTTAGATTCATTATCAGTAATCACTACAAAAAAGGGACAGTATGGAAACTCAAATTATTTCATTCGTATTTTTAATTACAGGAATTATTGTTGGTGGAATTGCCACATGGTTAATTTTTCGTAGTCAAACTACTATGGCAATCAATAATGCTCTCAATAATAAGCAGCTCGAATCCGTTAGGCTCAATGCGCGTCTTTTAGCTCTGCAAGATGAAAATAGTCGCCAACAGTTTGATCTTGATGAGGATAATGTTGAAATTGATAATTTAAGAAATCAGCTTAACAACATGCAAAATGAACGTACTACGCTTGCAGAAAGAGCTTCTCATCAAGCAAAATCTATCCTTCAATTGGAGCAGGATAAAGAAAATCTAATTGTTCAAAAATCCGATTTATCGCATCAGATTCAAAACTGTACTGCCAAAATAGCCGAGTTGACGGTTCAACTCGAGGCAGAGCAAACACAAGGAAAAGAAAAGATTGAGCTACTCAACAATGCTAAAGAACAATTAACTAACCAATTCAAATCGCTTGCTAATGATATTTTGGAGGAAAAAAGCAAGCGTTTTACTGAGCAAAATCAATCCAATATTGAACAATTACTTAGTCCATTAAAAACAAAACTACATGAATTTCAAGGTAAAATCGAAGATGTTTATGTCCAAGAAGGTAAAGATCGTAGTGCTTTGGGCGAACAAGTTAAGCAACTGATGTCGCTTAACCAACAACTATCTCAAGATGCTCATAATTTGACCAGTGCACTCAAAGGGCAAGCAAAAACCCAGGGAAATTGGGGGGAGTTTATTCTCGAACGAGTTTTAGAAAATTCAGGATTAACTAAAGGAGAGCATTATAAAACACAAGAAAGTTATACTCGTGAAGACGGCACACGAGCCCAACCCGATGTTATTATCTATTTGCCAGAAGGCAAACATATTATTGTTGATGCCAAGGTTTCCATCGTGGCTTATAACGATTATGCCAATGCAGAAAACGAAGTTGCTAAAAGTGCCGCATTAAAACGCCACATTATTTCTATTCGATCGCATCTCAAAGACCTTTCCAGTAAAAGTTATCAAGACCTCAATCAGCTTAATACATTGGATTACGTCATTATGTTTGTTCCGGTAGAACCTGCATTTATGTTGGCATTAGCAGAAGACGGTGAACTTTGGCAAGAAGCCTTAGCGAAAAATGTTTTTTTGGTTAGTCCCAGTACACTACTTTGCGTACTCAGAACGATTTCCCATTTATGGAAACAGGAGCAGCAAAGTCGTAATGCCCAAGATATTGCCAAACGTGGTGGCGAGTTATACGATAAATTGACGGGGTTTGTTATGGATTTAGAAAAAGTGGGTGATCGATTACATCAGGCTCAAAAAAGTTATGACGATGCATTTAATAAGTTTAAATCTGGGCGCGGAAATGTAATCTCTCAAGCAGAAAAGTTAAAACAAATGGGGGTAAAGACAAGTAAGTCACTACCTGCACCACTTGTGGAATTTGCAATTGAAAACGCTATAAGTAATTAAATATGAAAATAAGTTGGCAAACTCAAATGCAAAACGCATTCACGGATTTTAAAACGTTGTGTGAGTATTTACAGCTTTCGTTTGAGAGTTTGAATTTATCGAACGATGCGGCAAAAAAATTTCCATTGCGTGTACCACAAGCTTTTGCGTCACGGATTGAAAAATCGAATCCCAATGATCCCTTGTTGCGTCAAGTTTTGCCAATTGGTGATGAATTAAGCCATTATGACGGTTTTAGTGATGATCCGGTGGGTGATTTAAGTTCGGTGAAACAAACGGGATTGTTGCATAAATATTATGGGCGTGTTTTGTTAATTAACACTGGGGCGTGCGCGATTCATTGCCGTTATTGTTTTCGGCGTAATTTTCCTTATGCCGATTTAAAGCTGAATAAACTACAAGAAAATACCGTCATCGAAACCATTAAAAATGATGAAACTATTAAAGAAGTAATTTTAAGTGGCGGCGATCCATTGATTTTAAACGATGCACGTTTGGAAAAATTGTTTGATGCGTTTGCAGAAATTCCAACGTTAAAACGGATTCGGATTCATACACGTTTGCCGATTGTTTTACCAGATCGTGTAACGGAGGAATTACTGATTATTTTGAAAAATAGTCCGAAAAAAATTATTGTGGTCATACATTGTAATCATGCGAATGAAATTGATGAAGATGTCGCGAAAGCTTGCCTGCGTTTAACCTCTGCAGGTGTTACCTTATTGAATCAATCCGTTTTATTAAGTGGCGTGAATGATAGCGCGGCTGCACTATGTGAATTAAGCGAGCGTTTATTTGAGGTGGGTGTGTTGCCATATTATTTACATTTTTTGGACAAAGCGAATGGAACGGGACATTTTCAAGTGTCTGAAAGAGAGGCGTTAGCATTATTAAATACGGTTCAAAATCAATTGTCTGGCTATTTAGTCCCCAAATTGGTAACTGAACAAGCGGGCGAATTAGCAAAACAGTATTTAAAAAACGGAGGATGATTTGCAAGCCATCGCGATCAAACAACTTGCCGATTTTTTCACACAATTAGAAATCGAAAAGTGTGTGTCGATTCATACACTGACAAATTATCAACGTGATTTGCGGCAATTAACAGATTTTTGCACAAAACAAAAATTTGAACATTGGGCAGAATTACAAACAAATGATATTCGTCAACACGTTGCTAATCGGCATCGATACGGGTTAAGTAGCGCGAGTTTACAGCGTGAATTGTCGGCGATGCGGTCTTTTTATCAGTATTTGTTAGCGAATAATTTAGCTACACTGAATCCTGCTAAATATGTCAAAGCCCCTAAAACAATTCGGAAATTACCCAAAACCTTAGACGTTGATCAAATTAGTGGTTTATTGGATGCACGAGCAGATTCGGTTTTAGAGATTCGCGACGTGGCAATGTTTGAATTGTTTTATTCATCAGGTTTACGTTTGAGTGAATTGGTAGATTTGAATTTATCAGATTTAGATTTGTGTGATAAAATGTTGCGTGTTCAATCGGGGAAGGGTGGTAAATCACGCATTTTACCTATTGGCGGTAAAGCGATTTTGGCAATTCAAACTTGGTTGCAGCATCGTGTGGCGCGAAATGAAATCGAAAAAGCTGTTTTTTTGTCTAAAAATGGTGGTCGACTCTGCCAACGTAGTGTTCAAATTCGTTTGAAACAATGGTGCATTAAAAAAGGCGTTCCGCAACACGTTCATCCGCATGCTTTACGCCATTCTTTTGCCAGTCATTTATTGCAATCGAGTCAAGATTTGCGTGCTGTACAAGAGCTGCTTGGACACGTAAATATCAACACGACACAAATTTACACGCATTTAGATTTTCAGCATTTAGCTGAGGTTTATGACAACGCGCATCCTCGAGCGAAAAAGCGAGAACTCAAATAGCTTTTAATGCTACACCATCAAAAATAATTCCAATCCAGCCGTGTTGCATAAATTGTCGAATATTTTGATGATCTTTTGCGTCAGGATTTTGTAAAACATCAACGTGATAATATTCACCAAATAACGATAAAGTCTGAATTTCTGTTAATTCGTGTAGTTTTGCGAAAGCAAAAATTTTGCATGATCCTTCATTTTGCGCGATGGCATTCTCAACTAATCCATTCTGAAATGCTGTCGGTTGATAATCGTAATTTGCAGAAATAATCGCGATGGTTTCTATAAAACTGACTGGAATTTCCGTTTTAATCTTTGTTAAAAAAGCATTCAAATTCATCTTAATAAGCTCGAAATCATTTTGAAATCAGGGTGATTCGCGTCACGTAACCATTCAAATAAGACGGATTCATAATTTGTAATCACGACATTTTGTGATTGCAAACGTTGCAATGCATAAAATTTATGCTCAGCTTTTCGAGAACAAATCGCATCTTCTACAACATGAACTTGATAGCCGAGCGCAATTAAATCTAATGCTGTTTGTAAAATACAAACGTGTGCTTCTTGACCGACTAAAATCACTTGTGTACGTTTTGTATTTTCTAACGCAGGCATAAAAGCACTTGCACTAGTGCATGAAAATGCGGTTTTTTCAAAAATTGGTGCGTTATTTGGTAAGGCTTCTTGCACCGATTTTTCCGTTTGCCCTAAGCCTTGCGGATATTGTTCGGTAACTAAAATAGGAATTGCTAAATTTATCGCAGCTTCTAAAAGGCTGATTGTATTTTCGTGCATCGCTTCAGCTTCTTTTTCGACCATCACAGCGGATAATTTGCTTTGCATATCGACAATAACCAGCACTGATTCTAAATTTCTTAAAAGGGTAGGGTGTGTATTCATGAAAAATAATCCAAATTTAAGTGTTACAAAATAACCTGTCAAAATTGACGAAGTCGATGCCCGTGAATCAGCATAACGCAAAACCGATTCGTCATGAACTGGAAATTGCAATCGCTACTTAAAAATCTGCCAATTGAAAATACTATTGGCGTAAATCTTTAGATGCACGCACCACATCAGTTAGTTGATAAAACAAGCTAATCATTTGTCATGCCCCACTTTTATTTTTTCAAATAAATAAACCAATACACCATTCCTACAAATACACTGCCGCCAGCTATGTTCCCCAAGGTAACGGGTAATAAATTCGCCATAAATCCCATGAAATTTAAATGCGATAAATCGACTGTGCCGACAACCTTCATAATTTCTGGATTATATTGAGCAATAATGCCCGCTGGAATAAAGTACATATTCGCCACGGAATGTTCAAATCCCATTGCCACAAAAGCAGTCACGGGGAAAATGATGGCAAGAATTTTATCCGTCACGGAATGGCACGCGAAACACAGCCACACCGCTAAACATACCAGCGCATTGCACAAAATACCGCGTGCAAATGCCGCAGTAAAACTAAGATTGACCTTTTCATTAGCGATAAGGATGGCTTTTGCACCAACTGCGCCGCCAGTCATTAACCATTCGTCGCTAAGATAAATCAGAAAAACCACGCCTAATGAACCAATCAAATTCCCGATAAAGACTGCGCCCCAATTAGCAACCATTTGTTTGAGTGTAATTTTTTTATCGACATACGCCATAATCAACAGATTGTTGCCCGTGAATAATTCTGCGCCTGCGATAACCACTAAAATCAAACCTAAACAGAAACTTAATCCGCCTACCAATCTTGTAATACCTGGACTCATAGTGGAATTGTGAACCACCACGGTATAAAAAACAGAAGCAAAAGCAATGAATGCGCCTGCCAATAACGCTAAAACAAAAACTTTTGATAAATCTGTCGCGCTTTTGCTAACGCCTATTTGTTCAATTCGCTCTGCGATTTCTTTCGGTTTGTACGCATCGTTACTGAAGTTTTCCATAGTTATCTCGTCGTATTTGTTTATTGACGTAAATCTTTAATCGCACGCACCACATCGTCTTTTCCTGCAATCATTTCAATGCTAAATCCGAGTTTTTTCACCATTTCAAGCGTCGGTTCGTTGTCTTTCAAAACTTCGGCTTCAAACGACAGCATCCCTTTGGCTTTCGCGGTTTGCATGAGTGTTTTCATGAGTTTTGAACCGATGCCTAAACGCTGGCAATCGTCCGCCACTACAATCGCAAACTCTACCGAATGTCCGTCTGGGTTAACCGAATAACGTCCCACACCTAATTCATTCGGCATATTCGAATCTTCTGTTAAAGCAACAAACGCCATTTCGCGGTCATAATCAATTTGGGTAAAACGCACCAGCATTTCGGGTGTAAGTTCCTGCAACCCCTGATGAAAACGGAAGTATTTTGTTTTTTCAGACAATCGATTAACAAAATCCGTTTCCATTTTTGCGTCTTCAGGGCGAATTGGACGAATCGTTACGTTTGCACCGTTTGCAGCCAAATAATGTTGCGTCAATTCGTGCGGATACGGATGAATAGCCATGTGCGCGTAGCGGCTGAGTTGGTGCGAGGTTTGTGCCTTAATCCGTGCATCGACGGCAATCGCGCCATGTGCATCAACAATTAACGGGTTAATGTCGAGTTCCAAAATTTCGGGCAATTCGCTGACCATTTCTGAAATGTTCAACAACACGTCAACTAACGCCTGTTTATTGGCAGATGGCAAATTACGGAATTGGTCGAGATATTTTGCCGCTTTGGTTTTCGCAATCATTTGTTCAACCATGTACGCATTTAACGGCGGCAACGCAACGGCGTTATCTTTGAGAATTTCGACCATCGTGCCGCCCAAACCAAAGCTAATCGCAGGGCCAAAAACGGGATCACGCACCACACCAATCATCAATTCTCGGCTGCTGTCCGATTTAAACATCGCTTCAACCGTCATGCCAACTTCTTTGATTTCAGGGTATTTGCTTTGAATTGCGTGTTCCATTTCGGTGAAATTACGCGCAATGTCTTCGACGCTGCCGATGTTTAAACGCACGCCGCCGATGTCTGATTTGTGACTAAATTCAGGCATATTTATTTTCAAAACGACTGGAAAACGCAACGTTTGAGCGGCAATCATTGCATCTTTTGCACTGGTTACTTTAATCGTTTGATTTACAGGAATATGAAACGCCGCGAGAATCGCTTTGGATTCTTGTGCGGTTAAAACGTCACGACCTTCAGCCAAAACACGTTCAATAATTAAACGTGCGCCCGTCACATCAGGTGCGACAAGTTCGGCAGAAGGTGAGGGGATTTGTTTGAGTAAAATTTGGTTTTGCGCGTAATTCGCCAAAAAGCCAAACGCATCGACCGCTACTTCCGGCGTGTTGAAATGCGCGACGTTGCTGTTGGCAAATAAAGCGCGTCCTTCTTCAACTTTCGCGCCACCCGTCCAAGCTGCTAAAACGGGTTTTTTGCTGTGTTTTGCGCCTTCAATAATACATTCAGCAATTTCGGTCGGATTGGTCATGGCTTGCGGCGTTAAAATGACCAACACGCCGTCGATATTGTCATCGTTTAAACACACTTCGAGCGATTTTTTGTAACGTTCCGACGTGGCATCGCCCAAAATATCAACAGGATTTGCGTGCGACCAATGAACGGGTAAAACGGCATTCAAAGCGTGCAAACTGTCGTCGCTGAGTTCCGCCATTTTGATACCCACATCTTCGGCACGGTCGGTACTCATTACGCCAGGTCCGCCTGCGTTGGTGATAATCGCCAAACGGTCTTGCGTGACTTCGTAATTATTCGCCAACACGCGAGCCGCTGAGAATAATTCGGAAATGCTGTAAGCGCGAACCACCCCAGCGCGTGCAATTGCCGCATCGAATACGCTATCACCGCCCACCATTGCGCCGGTGTGCGACATTGCCGCTTTGATGCCCGCTTCGTGACGACCTGATTTAATTAAAATCACGGGCTTCAAACGTGCTGCCGCTTTCAAGCCACTTAAAAAACGGCGTGCGTCACGAATGCCTTCAACGTACATCAAAATGCCTGTCGTTTTCGTGTCGGTCGCTAAATAATCTAACACTTCGCCGAAATCAATATCCGCCGCGCCGCCCATTGAAACGACGGTTGAAAAGCCAATGTCTTGGGATTTTGCCCAATCTAAAATCGCGGTGCAAACTGCGCCTGATTGAGAAAGTAACGCTAAATTGCCGTCTTGAATGGTGCCGTCGCCAAAGGTTGCGTTTAAAAATCCGCTTGGACGCGCCACGCCTAAACAGTTTGGGCCAATTAAACGAATGCCGTAACGGTGCGCGATGTCCAAAACTTCTTGCTGTAAACGCTTGCCTTCGTCGCCTAATTCGCCAAAACCAGCGGTGATAATAATGACGGAATTCACGCCTTTTTCACTGCATTGACGCATCACGCTCGGCACGGTTGGCGCGGGTGTTGAAATAACGACCAAATCCAAATCTTCAGGAATAGAATTTAAATCGGGATAAGCTTTTAAACCTAAAATTTGTTCACGTTTATTATTGACGGGATATAAGCCACCTTGAAATTCGGCTTCTTGCATATTGAGTAGTAATCGATAGCCGACGCTTTCGGGACGTTCAGATGCGCCAACGATGGCGACAGATTTGGGGGTGAAAAAACGATTTAAATAATGCGGTCCCATAACACAACTCCAGAAGTAATAATGATTGTGAAAGCCTAGCATTTTTGTGTGTCAATTTAAGTTAACCGAAGACCAAACGGCAAATGTACAATGTTAACTTTGAGATGTTCGTCACAATAAAACTGTGCCTATTTTAATCTTTAACTTTTAATTCAACCCAATTTTTAATTTTATGACTAATTCAGTAAATAAAATCCAATCTTTTGGCGCAGTTATGCTTGATATTGCAGGGACAATACTTGCTGATACAGAGCGCGACATTATCAATCATCCCAATACAGGTGCCGTGATTCTATTTTCACGCAATTACGAAAGCCCAGAACAAGTAACAGATTTAATTCAAAATATTCATGCGGCACGAAATGGTGAAATTTTAATCGCTGTTGATCAAGAAGGTGGACGAGTTCAACGTTTTCAAGAGGGTTTTACGCGTTTACCACCCGCAGCACTTTATCAAAATGAACCTGGAATTTCTGAAGTGGCAGGTTGGTTAATGGCTGCGGAATTATTAGCGGTTGGTGTCGATTTTAGTTTTGCGCCTGTTTTAGATGTCGATTGTGGTGTGAGTACGATTATTGGTAATCGTGCCTTTTCACAGAATGCTGAAAAAGTAACACAGCTTGCAAGTGAATTCCGACGAGGCATGAAAAGGGCTGGAATGGCGGCCACAGGTAAACATTTTCCAGGTCATGGTGCAGTCGCCTTAGATTCACATTTAGCCTTGCCAATTGATGAACGAAATTTAGAGGCGATTCGTATAAGTGATTTACAGCCATTTCGGCAAATTATTGCCGAAGGTTTAGAGGGGATTATGCCCGCGCATGTTTTGTATTCGCAGATTGATAATCAACCCGCAGGATTTTCAGATTTTTGGATTCAACAAGTTTTGCGCCAAGAATTAGGTTTCGATGGCGTGGTATTTAGTGATGATTTAAGTATGGAAGGGGCTGCGAGTGTTGGGAGCTTTCCAGAACGGGCAAAAATTGCATTACAAGCGGGTTGTGATATGGTTTTGGTTTGTAATAATTCCACTGCGGCGATGGATGTTTTGGATTTTTTACCAATTGAAAATAATGCGAAACGTGAAAGTCGTTTGCAAAAAATGCGTGGAAAATATTTATTAAATTCTAAGCAGTTACAAGCAACTGAAGCATGGCAAAAAGCCGTATTTTTAATTCAAAATTTTACGAAACGTTACACTTAAACAACCGTTTTCAGAAAAATAGATTGTATAAATGCAATTAAAATAATATAATCTAGCTCATCAATCGCGGGATGGAGCAGCTTGGTAGCTCGTCGGGCTCATAACCCGAAGGTCGTAGGTTCGAATCCTGCTCCCGCAACCAGATTTTTAAAGCCCCATTTTGGGGTTTTTTATTTTCTAGGATTTGGATAGGTTAAATCGCTCCAATCCTATGAATAACGTGTTAATGGAAGAGCCTGTGGCTCTTTTTTTTTGATTAAAATTAAGCGAGGACACTATGAAGCAAGCCCCCGATCATTTGCTTGCGTTAATCGAACCTGTAGTCGAAGGACTAGGCTATGAGTGTGTTGGCGTTGAATATAACGCGCACCCAAGACACGGTTTATTACGCATTTACATTGACGCTGAAAATGGCGTTTTGGTTGAAGATTGCACAAAAGTCAGTCACCAAGTCAGTGGCGTTTTAGATGTTGAAGATCCTATTACTGACAATTATTCACTCGAGGTGTCTTCGCCAGGTGCAGACAGACCGTTTTATAAACTTATTCAGTTTCAGCGTTACATTGGTAGCACTGTAGCAATTCAGTTATTTTCACCTGTGAACGGTCGCCGTAAATTAACAGGTAAAATCATTGCAGTTGAAGACGATGTGATTACGTTTGAAGAAAACGAAAATTTATTCCAAATTCCCTTTGCCGCGTTAAGCAAAGCGCGTTTAGTTCCTGATTATCTACTCATCGAAGGAGGACGTAGTGGCAAATAAAGAAATCTTATTAGTGGTTGAAGTTTTTTCTAATGAAAAAGAAATCGAAAAAGAAATTGTTTTTCAGGCTATTGAAGCCGCATTAGAAGCGGCCACCATTAAACGTTACGGTACGAATATCAAAGCACGAGTAGCGATTGACCGTAAAAATGGTGATTACCTGACGCATCGTGGTTGGGATGTTGTCGCCCCAAATCCTGATTTGGGGCGTGATGTTGAATGTCCAGTCAGTCAGATTTTGCTAGAAGTTGCACAATTTGATAATCCTGATGCGCAAATCGGTGATGTTATTTGGGAAGAAATCGAATCAGTGGATTTTGGACGCATATCTGCTCAAACTGCGAAACAAGTTATTATTCAAAAAGTACGTGATGCTGAACGTAATAAAATTGTTGATGCTTACAAATCACGTGTTGGCGAATTGATTACGGGAACCGTAAAGCGTCTTGAAAAAGGAGCTGTTTATATTGATTTAGGCGGACACGTTGAGGCCTACATTTCAAAAGAAGATATGATTCCACGTGAAGCTATGCGTTTAGGAGACAGAATTCGTGGTTATTTAAAAGAAGTTCGCCCTGAAAGCAAAGGACCGCAATTATTTGTCAGTCGCAATGCACCAGAATTATTGATTGCATTATTTCGTTTGGAAGTGCCTGAGATTGCTGAGGGTTCAATCGAAATTATGGGCGCGGCACGTGATCCTGGTTCGCGTGCAAAATTAGCAGTAAAAAGTAATGACCCTCGTTTAGATGCCGTAGGCTCATGCGTTGGTATGCGAGGTTCACGAGTTCAATCGGTGACAAATGAACTTGCAGGCGAGCGCGTCGATATTATTATTTGGCATCCAAGCGACGCACAATTTATTATTAACGCTATGTCGCCTGCTGAAATTGAATCCATTGTTGTCGATGAGGATAAGCACAGTATGGATTTGGCTGTTGCTTCCGTAAGTTTGTCACAAGCGATTGGTCGTGGTGGTCAAAACGTACGTTTGGCAAGCCAATTAACAGGCTGGGAATTAAACGTAATTGATGCGTCAAAAGCAGAAGAATCAAGTGAAGCAGCTGCAAACAAAACGAAACAAATGTTTATTGATTTACTAGATATTGACGCAGAAATTGCTACCGTTTTAGTTGAAGTTGGTTTCAATACGATTGAAGAAATCGCCTACGTTCCTGCAAATGAAATGCTTGAAATTGAAGAGTTTGACGAAGACATCGTTGAAGAATTACGTAATCGTGCGAAAGATGCATTATTGATGAGCGCCATCGCGGTCGAAGAAAATATTGAAAATCCACTTACCCCAATCGAAATGACATTAGCAAATATGGACGGAATGGACAGTGATTTGAAGCAAGAACTCGCTGCCGAAGGCATTTTGACGTTAGACGATTTGGCTGAACTTGCAGTAGACGATTTATTGAAATTCACTAATGTGAATGAAGACCGTGCTGCCAAACTAATTATGAAAGCCCGTGAACCTTGGTTTGCTGATACGACAAACGCGTAATGAGGAGATGAAATTATGAGTAAGAAAACAGTAGGACAGTTAGCAGAAATCGTTAAAATTCCATTAGATCGTTTATTAGTACAATTAAAAGAAGCCGGTGTTTCTGCAACAAAAGCGGAGGACGAAATCAGTGAAGAAGAAAAAATAAAATTACTGGCGCACTTACGGAAGCGTCATGGAACCGAGGCAGAAAATTTACCAAATAAAGTTGTTTTAAAACGTCGGAAAGTGAGCGAATTAACACAATCAAGCACACCTGGTTCTGCAACAAAAACGATTAGTGTTGAAGTTCGTAAAGAAAAAACTTACATCAAGCGTGAACAAGTAGTGCCTGAAATTACAGAGGTTAAAATCACATCAACTATTGAAGTTAGTGAAGCATCTGTTATTGAAACACAAAAATTGGTTAATGTTGATGAGACCACACAGGTCTTAGCGGTAGCATCTGATAGTGCTAAAAAGCGTGTCATTGTTGAGGATTTTGAATTGGAAGAACTTAAAGTTGTTTCAAACGTAAAATCTGAATTGACTGATTTGGAGCATTCTCAGAAATTGCAACGTGAAAAAGAACAGCGACTTGAAGATTCAATTAATCGCACGGCAGAGCGTGTTCGCGCAAATGCAGCAGCGAAACTAAATCCGCCAATACAACGCCCACGTAATAATAATTCTGGTGCGCCGAGTAATACTGGGTCGCGCCCTAATAACGCGGCACGTCCAAATAATAATTCACCTCGGACAAATGCTAATGCAAATACGTCAGCACTGCCTAATAATGTAGTAGTTGCCTCGCCAGTTGCGAATACCGCAGCAGCTCGTGCGGCTGCAAATGCTAATGCACCTGCGAGAGTTAATGCGCCACCACGTGGCACAAATACACCACCACGTGGGAGCAACAGCGTGGGAGCGCGTGGCAATAATAATGCAGGTGGTGGGGCAGGAAATTCAGCGAATGGAAATCGAAATGACGGAAATCGTAATAAGAAAAAAGGCAAAAACGCCAAACAACCTTCACGCAATGTAATTCAAAACGATGGCAAACATCAATTTGAAATGCCTGTCGCGCAAATGGTATATGAAGTCACTGTTCCGGAAATGATTTCGGTTGCGGATTTGGCAAACAAAATGAATGTGAAAGCCGCCTTGGCGATTAAACATTTAATGAAACTCGGCATTATGGCAACGATTAACCAAACTATCGACCAAGATACAGCGGCGATTTTGGTTGAAGACATGGGGCATACGCCAATCATGCAAAGTGACGATGATTTCGAAAAAGAAATGCTTGCTGAAGTAACCGAAGACGAAAGTTATCCAGAACTACCGCGCGCGCCGATTGTTACCATTATGGGGCACGTCGATCACGGTAAAACATCGTTGCTCGATTATATTCGTAAAACACGCGTTGCCGCTGGTGAAGCAGGTGGTATTACACAACATATTGGCGCATACCAAGTTAAAACCGATCATGGTTCTGTTACATTCTTAGATACACCAGGTCACGCGGCATTTACCGCAATGCGTGCGCGTGGTGCAGATGTCACTGACGTTGTTATTATTGTTGTTGCTGCGGATGATGGTGTGATGCCACAAACTAAAGAAGCCGTTGAGCACGCTCGTGCAGCAAATGTACCGATTATTGTTGCGTTGAACAAAATGGATAAACCTGGTGCAAATCCTGACAAAGTAATGCAAGAGTTATCGGTGCTGAACGTACTTGCCGAAGAATGGGGTGGTGACGTTCAATTCTTGAAAATCTCTGCGAAAACAGGTGAAGGTGTTGATGATTTAATTGAATCATTAATTGTACAAACCGAAATTTTAGAATTAAAAGCACCTGTTGCAGGCGCGGCTTCTGGGATTGTTATCGAATCACGTTTAGATCGTGGGCGCGGGGCAGTTGCGACGATTTTGGTTCAACGTGGAACGCTAGAAAGTGGGCAAATGGTTTTATGTGGTCAAGAATACGGTCGTGTTCGGGCGATGTTTAACGAAAACGGTAAAACGATCAAAACGGCTGGTCCTTGTGAACCTGTAGAAATTCTAGGTTTATCAAGTACACCGAATGCAGGTGATGAATTCTTAGTTGTTCAAAACGAACGGGTCGCGAAAGAATTGGCGAAGCATCGTGAAGATCGCAAACGTCTTAAACGTCATGCCGAACAAGCGACTTCGTTGGAAGATGTCTTTAACCGAATGAAAGCAGGCGAACAAGCATCATTGAATTTAGTATTAAAAACAGATGTTCAAGGTAGTTTGGAAGCATTGCGTAGTTCGTTAATTGACTTGTCAAATGATGAGGTTACTGTAAAAGTTGTTTACGGTGGCGTGGGCGGTATTAACGAAGGTGACGTGAATTTAGCGTTAGCATCGGGTGCAATTTTGATGGGCTTCAATGTTCGAGCTGATGCGACTTCACGTCGAATGATTGAAGAGCGTGGTGTTGACTTGCATTATTACAGTATCATTTACGAAGCAATCGACGAAGTGAAAAAATCGATTAGTGGCATGCTTGCTCCTGAAATTAAAGAGCAATTCATGGGGCTTGCTGAAGTTCGTGATGTATTCAAATCACCAAAACTGGGTGCAATTGCCGGTTGTATGGTGCTTGATGGCGTTGTTAAACGTAACTTACCTATTCGCGTATTGCGTGAAAATGTGGTGGTTTATGAAGGCGTGTTGGAATCCTTACGTCGCTTTAAAGATGATGTTTCTGAAGTTAAAATGGGCATGGAATGTGGTATTGGTGTGAAAAATTATAACGACATTCGTGATGGTGACCAAATCGAAGTCTTTGAACGTATCGAAGTTAGACGGGAATTGTAATGGCAAGAGAATTTGCTCGACACACACGAGTATCTTCACAAATGCAAAAAGAGTTGTCGTTAATTTTACAGCGTGAAATTAACGACCCTCGCATTGGTTTTGTGACGATTAACGAAGTGATTGTGACCAAAGATTTGGCGGTAGCGAAAATTTACATTACCGTTTTGAATACGGATGATGCTGGTAAAAGAGCCAGTACAAAAGCAATGAATGCGATTTCACCGATGATTCGACATGCTTTGGCGAAAAGAATGCGTTTACGGCATATTTCGGAATTACGTTTTTATTATGATGATTCGTTTGATACTGGAATGCGTGTGGCTGAATTATTGAATGAAGTATCGGATGATTTGAAATAAACGCTAACTTTTAGAGTGAAAATGATGAAAGTGAAACAAATGGGTTTTACGTTAGTAGAATTGATGATTGCGGTAGCGATTGTCGGCATTTTTGCAAGTATTAGTTATCCGAGTTATCAAAGCCATATTATGAAAGCGAAACGTTCTGAAGCCCAAGCTGCTTTGGTTTCAATGGCTACGGCGATGGAACAGTGGCGTGTTGAAAATAATAACTCGTATTGTGGCTCTGGTACTGACACTGATTGCCCTACACTTTCTGTTAGTGAGATTTTTGCAGTTCAAGTTCCAATAAATGGCGGTACAAAAACATATGACTTGAGTTTTGATGCTGCACCAATGAAAACATTTTACAAATTAAAAGCAATTCCTTTTTTTTATGATAGTTGTGGAAATTTAACGTTAGATTCAACAGGAATTAAAGCGTCTTCAACAGGCACAAATTGTTGGGAATAGTGAAACACATTTGTCATAGAAAATTCGTTGACTTGTAACGCTTGCACATATAAAATCGCAACCAGCTCGAAATAAATTTACCGTTATGCTTATCTCTACGAAGTTTTAGTTGTACCGCTCGTCCTGCTTAAACCATGAAGTAATCTTTAATTTCACAGCTCTACCGCCCGAAAGGGTTTTCAAAATTTTTTTAAAAAGGCTACAACAATGGCAACAGGTACAGTTAAGTGGTTCAACGCTGAAAAAGGTTTCGGTTTCATTCAACAAGAAAGTGGTCCAGATGTATTCGTTCACTTTCGTAACATCGCTGGATCAGGCTTCAAATCGTTAGATGAAGGACAACAAGTCCAATTCACAGTGACACAAGGTCAAAAAGGTCCACAAGCTGAAGAAGTT
The DNA here is from genome assembly GCA_014191975.1 of Methylococcaceae bacterium. Classification (GTDB taxonomy): domain Bacteria; phylum Pseudomonadota; class Gammaproteobacteria; order Methylococcales; family Methylomonadaceae; genus UBA10906. Next base: position 18,827 of record BJHG01000010.1, read on the forward strand.
ACTGTACTTTAAGGCTATTGAAAAAGCCGCCGTTTCGTAAGAAGCGGCGGCTTTTTTGTGTCCAAAATACGTCGAAATCGCTACACTATGCAGCACTTAACTTTAAAATCTCAAGAAAGGAAAAATTATGTTTAAAAAATCAATGACGATTGCCGATTTCGACAACGAATTACACCAAGCTATTCAAGATGAACACCAACGCCAAGAAGATCATATCGAATTAATTGCATCTGAAAACTACGCTAGCCCTCGTGTTTTGGAAGCGCAAGGCTCACAACTCACCAATAAATACGCTGAAGGTTATCCAGGAAAACGTTATTACGGTGGTTGTGAATTCGTCGATAAAGTGGAGCAATTAGCAATTGACCGAGCCAAAGAATTATTCGGAGCTTATTACGCAAACGTACAACCGCATTCAGGTTCGCAAGCAAACATGGCTGTTTTCATGGCATTATTGCAACCACATGACACTATTTTGGGTTTAAGTTTGGCAGATGGTGGACATTTAACGCATGGTGCGAAACCGAATTTTTCAGGAAAAATTTATAACGCTATTCAATATGGTTTAAATGCTAAAACAGGTGAAATTGATTATGATCAAGTTGAACGCCTTGCAGTTGAACATAAACCAAAAATGATTGTTGCAGGTTTTTCAGCGTATTCGCGTGTTTGGGATTGGCAACGTTTCCGCGATATTGCGGACAAAGTCGGTGCGTATTTGTTTGTTGATATGGCGCATGTTGCAGGTTTAGTGGCGGCAGGTTTATATCCGAATCCAGTTCCAATTGCTGATGTTGTAACAAGTACGACACATAAATCGTTGCGTGGTCCACGCGGCGGAATTATTTTGTGTAAAAGTAATCCAGAACTTGAGAAAAAGTTTGATTCCAACATTTTTCCTGGTATTCAAGGTGGTCCATTAATGCACGTTATCGCGGCAAAAGCGGTCGCGTTTAAAGAGGCAATGGAACCTGATTTCAAAATTTATCAGCAACAAGTTATCGATAATGCACGAGCAATGGCAAAAGTGTTTATAGCACGCGGTTTCGAAGTGGTTTCAGGTGGTACGGATGACCATTTGATGTTGGTATCGTTAATTGCTAAAGGAATTACAGGCAAGGCGGCTGATGCGGCATTAGGTAAAGCGCATATAACAGTAAATAAAAACGCGGTACCGAATGATCCACAATCGCCGTTTGTAACCAGTGGCATTCGTGTCGGAACACCTGCACCGACAACGCGAGGATTTAAAGAAGTAGAAGTCACCGATATTGCAAATTGGATGTGTGACGTAATGGAAAATATGGAAGATGAAAATGTGATTGCAGTCGTGCGTGAAAAAGTTGCCATGTTGTGTGCAAAATTTCCTGTTTACAGTTAATATTTTTGCGCGTTTAACCACATTTTTGCTAAGTCAAATAAAGCCGCCAAATCAACATCTGGCGGTAATTTTTTTTGATAAGGTGTGTCTACTAAACAACGTCCTATGCCATTTTTAAACGGCGTATCTTTGAGCGAGCTATCTAAATAATCCAACCAAACTCGTCCTGTTAATCCAGCTATATTCGTTTCTGAATCAGAACTCATCGCAACACGACGCAACAACCCCGATAACTCAACGACTTTTTCTAAGGGTGTTAGAACATTATTAGTTTGTAATTGTTTGAGTAGTTTTTTTGCTTCTTTTACAGCAGTTTTTTGAAAAAATTGTTGGATTAACACAATTGCAAAATAACTGATAATCGGAACGAAAATAATCAATAACCACCAGCCAATAGCAGGTGGAAACCAACCGATTGTTTCCGGTAAATGGATATCTCTAAGAGGTAACTCTTCTATTTTTGGCATAATAAAACCGTTAAATTCTTAAACAAGCCAATACATCGGCTAGTGTATTTATAGAAATACAAATCATCCCATGTTGTTTAGCTAAGTGCTGTAAATGTTGTTCTTTTTCTAAAAAACGTTGCTCATAATCTCGTGCTTGTTTTTCATTCATATCGACAATGATACTTTCAGAATTTTGCGTAAAACGATATTGCCCAGATTTAGGCAGATTTTTTTCCAGTTCATCATAAATAAAAATTAAAACTACATCGCAATGTTGTGAAAGTTTCGTGAGTTGTGTTTCTGCATGAGGTGTTAAACCTCTAAAATCACTTATTATATAAAGCAAACTACTTGGACGAGCATGATGCAATAAACGATTTAAAATGGGTTCTAAATTATCGTGTGGTGCTTGATTTAAATTTTCTTTCGGATTTACTAGAGCATTCAAAAAATGCAATACCGCTTGTTTACCATTTTGGGGTTTTAATTCTTGACAATGTGTATCAAAAAAAAGTTGCCCACCAATCCGGTCACCATGATGGTGTGCTGTCCATGCTAATAATGCTGCTAATTTTGCTGCCAAAACGGATTTGAAAACACCGCGTGTTGCAAATTGCATTGCAGAGCGTTGATCAACGGAAATAAAAACAGGACGTTCGCGTTCTTCTCTGAATAATTTTATGTAAGTTTTTCCCGTTCGCGCTGTGACACGCCAATCTATGCTGCGAACATCGTCGCCTGCTTGATATAAACGGTTTTCATCGAATTCCATCCCGCGCCCTTTGAATCGTGAAACGTAACCGCCATTTTGTTTGGCTTTAATTTTACTGCGATGAAGTTTTAAGGCAGTGGCAGGACGTGCTAAATCGACCAGAATTTTTAACGAAAAAGTTGTATTTGGAGATGACGAAACATTCGAGGACATAATGTGTGCTTACAGGTTTTAAACACTAATTTAAAAAGCCAAAGTTTTACGTTCGGCTATTTTTCAATGTTTATTGAAATTAGTTACCTAACCAAATTAATTCGACACGACGATTGCGTGAACGTCCTTCTTCGGTAGTGTTTTCAGTAATAGGATGATTTTCACCATAACCATGAGCAGTTAATTTGTTTGAAACGCCTTTTAGTTTCAAATAAACCGCAACGGATAATGAGCGTTTTTGCGATAAATGTTTATTATATTGGTCTGTGCCTTCGCTGCTGGTGTGTCCTTGAACGTCCAAATCATTTTTTTGTGGATATGCAATTAAACTTGCTGCCACGCCATCTAAAATAATTTTCGCGTTCGATGTTAGTTCGGCGGAATCAAATTTGAACTGCACACCTTTAATGTCTAAGCTAATTGGGCAACCTTGCGTGTCTACTTTTGCACCTACAATCGTTCCAGGGCATTGGTCTAAACAATTATTGATGCCGTCGTGATCATCGTCACGAGTTGAACAATCTGCAACAGGTGTTGGACGTACAGCAACAGGCAATTCAATTTTCGGTTGTGGTTTTTCTGCTTTTTCACCTAATGGAATTACAAATCCAACGTTGACCGTCATGTCGTGAAAGTCTTCGCTATCGGTGTGATTGTCATTATTACTGAAGTTGTTGTTATAGCGATAACGCACGTCATTGCGAAGAAAGAAACCTTCACAGATTTCATAAGTAAAACCAACACCTGCCTCACCAATAAAGCCAATGTGATCAACGTTTGGTGAACTTGTATTTGCAACCCCTGCGCCCAGGACGGCATACGGCGAAAATTTGTCACGGAAGAAATAGTATTGCAAATCGGCGGTGCCACCTGCCATATTAACGTTGCCAGAATTCGGCCTAGAAATTTTGCCATAATCTTGATAAAAACCTTTTAATTCAACGTTAAAATGTTCATTCAATATTTTACCAACCGCTAAACCGCCGCCCCAACCATCGTTGGTGTTGCGATTACTATCTGTCAAAACGAATGAACCGTAAGGTGCAACATACCAACGTGTATCTGAATCATCGTTTGCTTGCACCAAAACTGGCGTAACTAATAAGACTAAAATTGCCATCGTTAAATACTTTTTAATCATATGAAAGCCCTTTGTTTTTTAAAATAAACCTAGCTGTACTTGTGCAACTTCAGACATCATTTCACGTGACCAAGGTGGATCTAGCACGACTTCAATATTGACGCTTGCCACACTTTCCAATGCTTTAATGCCTTTTTCTACGTCGCTTTGAATCACAGGTCCCATACCACAACCTGGTGCGGTAAGTGTCATTATAACATGAACGTGATAATGGTCATTCGCAACAGGATTCACGGAACAACTGTAAATCAATCCCAAATCCACCACATTGACAGGAATTTCGGGATCATAAACTGTTTTCATTACTTCCCAGCAATTTTGTTCAACGGCTTGAGCGGTATTTTCACTGACTAACATTGCGGAATGATGCTCTTCTTTGCCAAGTGCGTCTGCATCTTTTCCCGCAATCCGAACCAAATGTCCATAGGGTGTCAAAACCGTGAAATTATCGCCCAGTGCTTGATGTAATACGACCATTTCACCCGCGTTTAATTTACCAATATGCCCGTCTGGAATCGTAATAATATCTACGTCGCGGGTTAAGATAATGCTTTCTTTTTCTGCCATGATTATATTTAAAAGTTAGATTTTGAAATGATTAGCGTGAATGGTTTGTCCTGTTATGCCTAAACTTTTTTGACCAAATAAATAATGGTAAATTGTTTCCAATGTTGTCATTGCAGGAAGTTTCGATTTCTCTTCGGCCGGATAAGCACGTTTTCGCAATGGTGAATCTACAGGGCAGGGAATTAAAGTATTAACCCGAATTTTTTTACCACCTTCGAGTTCTTCAGCTAAAACATGTGCTAATCCTTCCATTGCGACTTTTGAAATGCCGTAAGCACCAGAATAGGCCGGAGCTAAACGCGCCGATGAATCTGAGGTGAAAACGATTGATGCGTTCTCCGCTTTTTGCAGAACAGGTAACAAAACGCCGGTTAATAAAAAGGGGGCATTCAAATTCACATTTAATGTATGTCCCCATTCTTTTGTGCCATGTTGAATCAAGGGTGTGAACGAACTAAATTCAACCGCTGAATGTAATAAACCGTGTAATACGCCGTATGTTTCGTCGATTTTCTGTGCGAGTTCCGCGTAATCATTTTCTGTTGCACCTGCTAAATCGAACGGATACATAATTGGTTCAGCACCACTTTCGATTAAAATTTGGTCATAAATGGCTTCGAGTTTTGGCAAGTTTTTGTCGAGTAAGATGATTTTTGCCCCCGCTTTTGCGAGTGTCAAAGCGGCTGTTGAACCTAGACCACCAGCCGCACCAGTGATTAAAATAACGTGATTTTCTAATGACATAATGTATTTTTTTATTAATATAAAAGTGCCTATAGTTTAGCGCATTAGTAGGTTATTCGTCATGCAACATTGAAAATTAAACACCACTACATTGCCACAAAATTATGATTTAATGCGAAATAACAATTAAGCAATTTGAAGGTTATCGAATAAATGAAGGCACTGAAAACTAAACCTGCACATTTAATAAGTGGCGAACAAGCCGAGCAAAAAGCATGTGATTTTTTAATAGCACAAGGTTTGATTCTTGTGGAGCGTAATTTTCGATCACCTTATGGCGAACTTGATTTAATTATGATGGATGGTGTAACGCTGGTCATTGTAGAAGTACGTTTTCGTAAAAATGCGAAATTTGGTAGTGCCTTAGAAAGTGTGACATATGCAAAACAGGTGAAAGTCAGTGCAACGACGGAGGTTTATTTGAGTACATTAGAAAGTGAAATGCCACGAATGCGTTTTGATGTTGTGGGGATTTTAGGTGACGGTGATTTACAGTGGGTAAAAAATGCGTTTTAAAATTTAGCGACTTTCATTGATTGAAAGTCGCTATAGAGACAACACACCCGAGGTTTTAGATTTTTTTATGAAGGGTATTTTTTGTTGGCACAATATCCGCTACGTTAATAGTAGATGTTTTTGCACTAACTTTTATATTTTTTGTCGTAGCCATTTTGTTATTCATTGAAACTTTTTTTGCTAGTTCAATAACGCCATTTTTCTGGATTGTAACCGAATTTCCTTTTACATTCTCTTTATTTTTTGATGTTGTGGTAACCGCTGATTTTTTATCGTTTGCATCAGATTTTTTTACAATCAACAATGCTTTAACACTCTGTTTTGAAGTTACTTTTACAATTTTTTTAATCGTTTCAGCTTTTACTTTGTGATTTACTGTTGTTGATTTTGTTTCGTAAATCGCAGTGCTTTCGTCGTCACCAGCGGGGTAACTTTCAGAAACCCATTTTTCAAATGGTAATTGCGCCAAGTTTTCTTTAAATGATTCGGCTTTCTCAACTGGAATTAACAAACGACGTGGTCCAGAACCTTCAGGCGCTGTTTTTGATTTATTGAAAGCAGGATTCAAGTTTAAAAAATCGTGTAATGACATATTTGCCATTTCAGCCGCCTTGTTCAAGTTTAGCTGTGAATCTAAATTCACGACCTCGAAATAAGGTTTGTTTGGAATTTGATGTAAATTAACATTGTACTTTTCGGCGTGTGCAAAAATTTGTGCAATCGCTAATAAACGCGGAACATAGTTAGCGGTTTCATCAGGCATTCTTAAGGACCAATAATCTGTCGGGATATTGTTGCCTTCGTTACGTTCAATAGATTTTTTGACGTTACCTTTACCCCAATTATATGAGGCAAGTGCAAGTAACCAATCACCGTCAAAACTTTGACTGAGTTGTTTCAAATAAGTCGTTGCAGCTTTTGTTGAAGCATAAACATCACGGCGACCGTCGTACCAATCGTTTTGTTGCAAACCAAACATCCGACCTGTCGCTGGCATAAATTGCCATAAACCTGACGCATCCATTCTGGAATTTGCATTGGGTACAAACGCACTTTCGACAACAGGCAATAACGCTAGTTCACCCGGAATGTTTTTGGCCTCAATTTCATTGAGGATAAGGTGTAAATAAGGTTCAGCACGGTGTTGAATCGTATTTAATGCTTGTGGATGATTTAAATACCAATCAATTTCACGATTAATACGTTCATTCTCAATTTTTGGTAGAGAATATAAAGATAGTAACCGCTCCCAAACAGTATCTTTTTGGGCTGCTGCGGCTTTATTAATTTCCGTTTTGTTTATTGGTTGATAATTTTGATAGTAATGATCAACATAAGCGTTATTTTCTTCATGAGATAGTTCTGCAACAGTCATCGCATCTTTTGCGTTGTGTGTACAGCCCGCTGCGATGAGTGTCATCAACAGTACTAATAAATTAACGTGTCTGTTTAGTTTTACTGGCATCATTTGACCTTTGTAGTTACGAAGTGTTTTCATTATAGTAGTTTTTAGCCCAGAATCATTAAAAATCCCTTAAAATTGAGTAGTCATTATGAAGCGTGATTTTTTATTTGCTTATTATCAAACCCCGCGTGGGAAATTATTAAAAGAGCTTGAAGTCGCTTATTTAAAGCGTTCTATTACAGTTGGATGTCAGCAAGTTATTTTACAAATTGGCGGATTGGGTTGGGAAAATGAATTTATTGATTTTTCACTTTACCAACATTTTTCGGTCGTCGATGCCAAGAATTTAGCGTGTCCTGAAGTTCATAAAATTCAAGCTAAATCCTATGCGTTACCGATTCAAAGTAATTCGGTTGATATGATTATCGTACCCCATTTACTTGAGTTTGATGCCGCACGCTTTCAAACTTTTCGAGAATTGGAGCGTATTTTGAAACCAGAAGGTATTTTGTTAGTGATGAATTTGAATCCTTGGAGTTTGTGGGTGCGTTACCAATTTTTATTAGATAAGCGGCTCGCGAATTCATGGCGTGGACATTTTATTTCGCGATCACGATTATTTGATTGGTTGAAGCTCTTGAATTTTGAAGTCACCAATAAAACGGAATTTTATTTAGATTCCACTAAAACTAAAAATGGTTTGGACGCATTAAATAGCTTTTCATTATCATCTACAGCGTATGCGGTGAAAGCGATTAAACGCCGATTTAATCCAATTTCGATGGCAAAAGTTAATACTTTTATGCCACGTTTAGCGGTGGCGAATCCACTGGCGGCGAGAGTTAAACATGAAAAAAGTTGTCACTATTTGAAAACGTTGTTTGCATTTTTTAAAATTTCTTCGTCACAAAAAAAGGAAAAAATTCATGATTAAACCCATCAAATTCGATTTAAAACTCAACAACGGCGAAACGCTTCGCACATTAGACGATTTGAAAAACAATTTATCGCCCGAATTATTTGAGCATTTTCAATCAGGAAAATTAGCGAAATGGTTGCGAGTTCGGAAATTGCAAGAACAAGCTAACGCTGTTGAAAAATTACTTGCTGAAATCCACGACCGCGAAGTGCAATCATTCAAAGGTTTGATTGAATTATTTGGTGGTGAAGCAGATGTTGATTCATTGCGAACTATGATTGCTGAACGTAAAAAGATGTTGCCTTCTGGTAAAAATGTGGATGATGAGATTGAACAATTAAAAAATGAGAACTCTTTTTTACAATCAAAAATAGAAAAATATGAAAGTTGTCACAACGAGTTAACCAAAGTGTTTAAAGAATTCTTTGATGTTTTTGATACAGCAAAAAAATCGCTGGTTACTTTCAATCTTTTTACAGACGCAACAGAATTAGTTCCATTGGAAATTAAAATAAAATCAAAACTAGAAGATTTAAAAATCACACTTGGAAAAACTATGAATTCAACTGACTAAAATTTATGACCAACATCGAAAACCTCTACACCGCCATTCGCATTTAAAAAAGGAAAAACCATGTCTGCCGAAGCGATTACAACCGTCGTTAAAATGATGGAAACCTTACCCGATTATGCACAATCTCAAGTGATTGAATATGTCAAAAATTACATTGCCGATTTACAAGACGAATTGCGTTGGGATGAAAATTTTAAGAGAACAGAAAGCTCTTTAATTCAAAAAGCACGATTAGCGAAACAACAAATTGCCGAAGGTAAAGCGCAACAGTTGAATCCTGCTTTTTACTAATTCTGAGAAAAACAAAATGACTAACACCGAAAACCTCTATAACGACATTCGCGCCCACATCGAATCACATTATCCGCTGTTGTATTTAGTGACTTTTGAAGCACAAAACGCCGATGCGTTAATTCGCCGACTTGCCGCAGATGACAATCGCAAAATTTTTGAATGGAATTTAGCGCCTGGAATGTAGAGGTAAAGCCGTGATCCATCGCCAACGAATAACATAGTTAAAAAAAGGCGCAAGGTTGAAAAATCTTGCACCTTTTTTGTGGCATTCAAAAATTAAGGGACTAATCTTTAATCATCGAAGTAACAATGTTCGCATTAAATCTTAGGGTTGTAAAATTGCCATGCCATGTGACGGTCTGGAAGAGCTAGGGTCGCCATCTCGCAAAAAGAAAGTCTGTGCAATGCCACTGCAAGTAAAGTTGCCAGGGATGGCACAGGTACCGTTATCGGATGCACAGGTGGAGACGGGATTACTTGACGTTGTTCCGAGTAAGAATTGGTTCTTGCCTGAGACAACGGCATAGTGCAAGGTCTCACCAACTTTCGGACCGCCATTTGGAGTTCCATGCGTTGTTTTCAAGTCAAGTATAACCCCATATTACCTGCCCCGTCGAAACTAATGGTGCCGTATGCGATTTTTGTGAATATTTCACTGGTGCAATTATGTTGGTTATTTACAGTGCTACCGTTATTACACATTGTTGGACCTAAATCGCCAACATCACAGAATGGATAATCTGGTGAACCTAAAAGCGTAGAACCTGTCGCGCACGTCTTACTTGGGGAAGCCCAATATCCCCAGACGCTCTCGGTTTGTGATGTTTGGAATTCATAAACACCATACAACTGGTCGAGGCTTGCCTGTAGATGAGCTGCCCCTAAAGTTGATACTGGCACTGATGATGCACATGTCGTACCTGCTACCGCTTGTCCACCCGTTCCTGCGGGTCCTTTTGCGCCAGCAGGTCCCATTGGTCCAGCGGGACCAGTTGGTCCTTTATCGCCTTTATCACCAGCTGCTCCCTTAACGCCTTTCGCGCCGACAGGACCTGCTGGACCCGCAGGACCTTTGTCTCCTACTGAACCTGTTGCCGCTTGAGCTACGGAAACAACCAACGGGGCTAGTGCCATCATCATCGTGGCTAGATAGAGTGATCTTACAATTTTCAAATTCATACGATTCCTTAGTTAATTTCATGAATGGTTTGCTTCTGATTCGTGAACAAAGATAGCAGATTTAATAACGTCGCTTTGTATTTAATTTTGTTTGCAACCTGAATCCTCAATTTCGTATCTATGGTTTTGCTTTCTTACACTCAACAGGATGCAAAACCATGGCAAATCTCCCCGCCATTATCGACAACGAAACAGGCGAAATTCTTAACGAAGAAAAAGCCGCAAATCAAACCGCCTCTGATGTTTTCGGCAACGAAGAAAATGCTCAAAAAACAGGCAATGTGATTTCAACGTTTGTCGATTCTTACACCCGCCACAAAAATTCCTTGCCGCTTGATGTTTGGTTAAATCAAGAATTCGCCAATTATCCCAACCTTTGGACAAATGACGCTGAACGGAATGAAACCGCGTTGACGGTGATTAAAACCGTTCAAGATGCCAATGATGAAAAAGCCGATTTATATGCACATTTGGATAAAGGCAAAAGCCGCGAATCGTGGTTAGCGAAAAAAATCGAACAAGGTGCAAACGCCGCTGGCGTTGTCGAAGTCGGTAAATACGCACAAGGCATCGATAAAGCGTTAGCCGATGCAACCGACGAAATGCGCGACATGATTTTAAATAATGGACAGGATTTCGTTGTGAGCAGTGCGCGGCAGTTACACGGTTTTATTGCCGAAGCGGATTTAGCTAATCAATTTAACATCAACGCAAGCACCACAGGTTCAACGTTAAAAGCAGAAGTTCCCAGCATTAGCACGCTAAATTCTCCCGATATTCTTATCAAAGATGCCGCTGGAAATGTGGTTGAAAGCATTCAAGTCAAACTCTACCAGCCAAACGAAACAGGTTTAAAAGCCTTAATCAAAAACATTGAAACGCATGATTACGGCGATTCAACCATCATCGTCAATAAAGAACACGTTGAAGCGTTACGCGAAAAATTCCCTGATTTGAAAATCGCCAGCAAATACGAACATGACGGCGTTTCGATGACGATGGACGATTACGAAAAACACAAAGCGGCTCAACAAAAAGCCCAACTTGAAGCCGAACTAAAACAATACGATTGGAACGACGCAAGTCGCATCGACATTGCCAAAAGCATCGGCAAAAAAGCGTTGGTTGCAGCCGCTTTCACCGCAGGTTTTCAAAGCGCACGGATTTTGGGGCGGCGCGTTTGGAATTCACTCACGGGCAAAGACATTCAATCTACAAATGAAGATTTGCAGGAATTTTTTGAATCGTCCGTCAAAAGTAGCACGAATGTCGGTGTACAAGTTGCCGTTTCAGGCGGTTTGGTTGTCGCGGCAAAAAGTGGCTGGATAAACGTGCTTAAAAATACGCCTGCGGGTGAAATTGCCAATATCGCCTACGTCGCTATCGAAAATGCAAAATGTTTGTACAAATTCGCCAAAGGTGAAATGACGGCAACCGAAACCTTAGACGCAATGGGCAATACCAGCGCGAGTGCCGTTGGTGGACTTTATGGCGCAATGCAGGGTGCGGCGTATGGCTTGGCATTTGGTGGTGTGGGAGCATTTGTCGGCGCAGTCGTTGGTGGTATGGCAGGAAGTTCAGTGGGTGAAGCGGTTTATCAAGGCGGCAAAGCTATCGCTAAAACAGCGGTGAAGTTGGTGAAATCTGCTTATGAAGGCGTAAAATCAGCCGCGAAAAGCACACTCAATACATTAACACCCGGCTTGTTTTCGTAATTTTGTTTCACGTTTCGTTCTCACGTCTGACGTGAGAACGACTTTATTTTTTGATTTCCAAAGACGAAAACCCATGATTAAACCTATCAAATTCGATTTAAAACTCAACAACGGTGAAACACTTCGCACGTTCGCACGTTAGACGATTTGAAAAACAATTTATCCCCCGCGCTTTTTGATCATTTTTATTCAGGTAAATTAGCAAAATGGTTGTGCGTTCGGAAATTGGAAGAACTCGCTGACAACGTTGAAGCCTTACGCACTCAACATCTCGACGATAAAAACGAACTCGACGTAAAACTGTTTAAAAATTTGTGTGAAATTTTCGTGAGTGAAATCGATGAAAATGATGCCCGCGAAGCCATGCAAGATTACAAACCAGAAAATTTTGAGCAAGAATCAAATAATGATGAAGAAATTGAGAATTTTAAAAAATTATTTCAAGGGCAATTTGCTTTAATTCAATCGCAACATTTAGCTTTAACTTCACTCTTTTTATCAGTATCGAGTGAAACAAGAAGACTATTTTCTGCTGATATAGAAAAGATGGTAATAAAAACAGCAATAAAAACAGCTGGTTTTAATTCTTGGATGAGAATTCCGGAGGATGAATTTAAAACTCAAAAAGACGATAATTTGGACAATATGTCAGAAGTACTTAAACAAGATAATTTGGACAATATGTCAGAAGTACTTAAACAAATTGATGCGATTGGAGAAACTCTTGAAAAGTTAAACTCGTTAATTGAGAAAATGTGAGTTCTAAAAATAGAATTTCACCGTGATTAAAAACACTTCATCAACTTTCGATTTAGAGAGGAAAAACCATGCCTGCAATTAGTATACTCGCTGTAATTGCTGTAGAAACGTTCGATTTAGGAACTAAACATGACTGATCCAGTAATTATCTACACCGATGGCGCGTGCCGAGGCAATCCTGGTAAAGGCGGCTGGGGAGCGATTTTGCGTTACAAAGGTAAAATCAAAGAATTACACGGTGGCGAACGTGATACAACGAATAATCGAATGGAATTGATGGCAGCGATTTCAGCGTTAGAAGCCTTGAAAAAACCGTGTGTTGTGCATTTGTACACGGATTCAAAATACGTTTTAGACGGCATTACAAAATGGCTGCCAAATTGGAAAAAAGCAGGTTGGAAAACGGCGGCGAAAAAACCTGTGAAAAATGAAGATTTGTGGCAGCGTTTAGATTTGGTGATCCAAACACACACCATTGATTGGCGCTGGGTAAAAGGGCATTCGGGCAATAAAGGAAATGAACGTGCAGATACGTTAGCGAATTTAGGAGTTGATTCATTGTGATAGAAAATTTAGCGTGATGAGTGAATTTAAGTAATAAATTGACTGTAAAACTGGTTGCTTCAATTCAAACAATTGTTTTAAATTTGACATTTTAACCAAAACCATTAAATTTACACTTTTAGAGTGGCTTGTGAATTGAGCTTTTGCCATCTAAAACTAACGTTAGTCGTAAAACATAATTACCGTTCTGTCATGTAACAGAATATCAGGAGAACTCAATGAAGAAATCTTTAAAAAGTTTGTTGCTAACAGCTAGCATTGCTACGTTGTTAGCGGCACCCGCTATTTCATCAGCGAATGCTGATTTAGAAAAATTAACACAAAACCCTGCTAACTGGGCAACATGGGGCGGCGATTATGCTGGCACACGTTTCAGTAAATTAAACCAAATCACGACTGATAATGTTAAAACATTGCAACCTGCTTGGTCTTTCTCGACCGGCGTATTGCGTGGTCATGAAGGCGGTCCTTTAGTTGTTAATGATGTTGTGTATATTCACACGCCATTTCCAAATACTGTTTATGCAATTGATCAATCAACACAGGCTGTCATTTGGGAATTCACCCCAAGTCAAGATGCTGACGTAACCATTCCTGTAATGTGCTGCGACACTGTAAACCGTGGTTTGGCTTATGGCGATGGCAAAATCTTTTTGCAACAATCGGATACCGTTTTAACCGCATTAGACGCTAAAACTGGCAAACGTATTTGGAGTGTCCAAAACGGCGATCCAAAATTGGGTATGACCAACACCAATTCGCCTATCGTTGTTAAAGATAAAGTCATTACTGGTATTTCAGGTGGCGAATTCGGTGTACGTGGTTTCTTAGCCGCTTATGACATCAATTCAGGAAAATTGGCTTGGAAAGGCTATAGCATTGGTCCTGATAAAGACACTATCATTAATCCTAAAAAAACCACTGCATGGAAAGACGGTAGCGTTCAACCTGTTGGCGAAAATTCAAGCACAAGCACATGGCAAGGCGACCAATGGAAAATTGGTGGCGGTACAACTTGGGGCTGGTTCAGCTACGATCCAAAATTAAACTTGATTTATTACGGTTCAGGCAACCCATCTACTTGGAACCCAGTACAGCGTCCAGGTGACAACAAATGGTCAATGTCATTGTGGGCGCGTGATGCGAACACTGGCGAAGTTAAATGGGTTTACCAAATGACGCCGCATGATGAATGGGATTTTGATGGTATCAACGAAACTGTTTTAGTTGATCAAGAAGTGAAAGGCAAAATGCACAAAACTATCGTGCATTTCGACCGTAACGGCTTTGGTTACACCTTGGATCGTGAAACTGGTGAATTGTTAGTTGCTGAAAAATTCGACAAATCAGTTAACTGGGCATCGCACATTGACATGAAATCAGGTCGTCCAGAAGTTGTTGCGAAATACTCAACACAACAAAACGGCGAAGATACCAACACAACAGGTGTTTGCCCTGCTGCGTTAGGTTCTAAAAACCAACAACCTGTTTCTTACTCTCCACAAACTGGCTTGTTCTACATTTCAGGCAACCATTTGTGCATGGACTACGAACCATTTGAAGTGGCATACACTGCAGGTCAACCTTATGTTGGCGCGACTTTGACAATGGGACCTGCTGGTGCAGACGTTTTAACGGGCAAACCAGATGGTTCAACTAACTTAGGTCAATTCACAGCGTATGACGCAAAAACTGGCAAAATTGCTTGGTCAAACAAAGAAACTTTCTCTGTTTGGTCTGGTTCAGTAGCAACAGCTGGCGGTGTAGTTTTTTACGGTACATTGGAAGGCTATTTGAAAGCGGTTGATGCAAAATCAGGTAAAGAATTGTACAAATTCAAAACACCATCAGGCATTATCGGTAACGTAAATACCTGGGAATTCCAAGGTAAACAATACGTTGGCGTGCTTTCTGGTATCGGTGGTTGGGCTGGTATCGGTATCGCAGCTGGCTTAGATGATGGGAAGGAAGGTACAAACTCTGAAGGTTTGGGCGCGGTTGGCGCGTACAGAAGTTTGAGTTCGTTCACTAAATTAGGTGGCGTGTTCACTGTATTTGCATTGCCTAACAACAAATAAGCATTTGCTTTTTTAGTTAGCTAAAAGCCCCGACCGACTTAATTCGGTTGGGGCTTTTTTTATTGAGGTTAAAAAATGAAAATATCTTCTGTAATTTTATGTTTGTCATTAGGCGCGACGATTTTTACAGCACATGCCGAAAAATTCAAAGTTTGCGCTGACCCTTTAAACCCCCCTTATTCCGATAAAGCACAAACGGGTTTTGAAAATAAAATCGCCGCGCTGTTTGCTAAATCACTTGGACAAGAACTAGAATATTTTTGGTTTCCGCAACGCATTGGCTTTATTCGAAATTCACTCAATGCATTCACTGATGAAAAAGCAGTCGAAAGCAAAGATTTTAAATGCGACATCGTGATGGGAATGCCTGCAGGGAGCGATATGGTTTTGACGACACAGCCTTATTATCATTCGACTTATGTTTTATTGATTGCGAAAGGGCGAGGTTGGGACAATATTCAAACTGCCGAACAACTCGCGCAACTTCCACCCACACAACAGGTAAAATTGAAAATTGCTATGTTTGACCGTGGCGCTGGAACAGATTGGCTGCAAAAACACGATTTACTCGATCAAGGCATCCCGTATCAAAGCATGACAGGCGACAGTCAAAACAACGTGGCGATGCAAATTGAACAGGATTTTAAGGCTAAAAAAATTGATATGGTGATGCTCTGGGGCGTGCTGGCGGGTTATGTCGTTTCCCAGAATCCCAATGGTTACAACGTCATTCCAATGAAATCTGAAGCGGGTTTGAAAGTCGATTATCAAATGACAATGGGGGTGCGTAAAAACGATAAAGTTCGACAAGAACAGCTCGACAAATTGATTGCTGAAAAATCAACTGACATTGCCCAGATTTTGTCCCACTATTACATTCCACTTTTGCCTATTGAAGCCCCGCCTTCTAAAAAAGACTAAATATGAAACTTACCAAAATCATCGGTTTACACGCGGCACAATCTGCATTGACTTATTCACCCCAAAAAATCTCCCGTGCATGGCTCGACACTGAACGACATGACAAACGCTTAGAAATTTTGTTTGAAACGTTGACGGAATTAGGCGTAATACTTGAAAAAGTCGAACGCAAAAAACTCGACAAACTCGCCGACGGTATGAATCATCAAGGTGTAGTTTTGGAAGTGTCGTTGCCAGAAGAATTATCTGAAAATGAATTGAAAACCGCTGTTGAACATTTACTCGAACCCGCCTTATTTTTGGTTTTGGACAATGTTCAAGACCCACATAATTTAGGCGCGTGTTTACGAACCGCTGATGCATCCGGCGTTCATGGTATTATTATTACGAAAGATAATGCAGTTGGCATTACGCCCACGGTTTGCAAAGTAGCCAGTGGTGCCGCTGAAACGGTTCCAGTTTATATGGTGACAAATTTAGCACGGACGTTACGTTGGCTGAAAACTGAAGGTTTGTGGATTATTGGCACAGCGGGTGAAGCTGAGCAAACGTTTTATCAAAGTGATTTTACGGTTCCGATGGCGTTGGTGATTGGTGCGGAAGAAAGCGGAATGCGTCGTTTAACGCGCGAACAATGCGATGTGCTGGTCAAATTACCAATGCTGGGAACAGTTGAAAGTTTGAATTTATCTGTTGCCACGGGTGTTTTACTTTATGAAGTGTTGCGTCAACGCCTAAAATAATAATCTATTAATATCGTCTAAATAAACCCTGTAGAGCTAATAATTTATGTTCAAACAGGGTTTTTGATTAACGATGACACGCTATTTTTCAATAGAGTCGGCTCGCGTCATTATTTTTCATTCGTTTTTTCTTTTTGTTCTTCAGTCGTTTTTTGTTTTTCTTCATTAGATTTTTGTCTATCAGCGGCTTTTTTAGCGAGTGCTGCTCGTTGATCGGCTGCTTGATTCGCAGCGACATTACCCGATTCTGAGGCAGCTTGAGTTATAACCGGAGATAACAATACTGGTATTAAACAAACACATAATGCCAATGTAATTTTTTTTGATTTGATATGTAGCATAAATGGTCCTTATATAATGAAATAGTTACTAGATTTGGTGAAATCTTCAGAACCATAAATTATAGCAGTGAATTAATTTTACAGTTTTTTTGTTTCAATGTATTGAGCTTCTTTGGGAAGTTTTTACGAGTCATTTATATCAAACACAAGGTAATATTAAAATAATTCACGGTTTAATTTTTAAAAATTTGTTTTGCTGCCGATTAAGAAGCAAATTTTTAGATAATATTTCATGATGGCAGCTATATTGCTTACTATTTTGACAGTAAGTAGTTATTTTAAACACAGAACAAGAGAATATAATGTTAGTTATTATTGGATATGTAGTAGTTTGTGCGTCATTGATAGGCGGCTATACGGGCGGTGGTGGGCATCTAGGTATTTTATTTCAGCCTTTTGAATATATTATTATCGTCGGGGCGGCTGTTGGCGCGTTAGTTGTGGCCAATCCACTGTCATTAGTGAAAGAGGCGGTTGCGAAAGCAACGGCAACTTTAAAACCAGAACCTTATAACAGAGAATTTTATCTCGACTTGATTATGTGTTTTTACATGTTAACAAATAAAACACGTAAAGAAGGCTTACTTTCACTCGAAGAATTAATTGAGAATCCAGACAGTAATCCCACTATTTTTACTGAAAAAATTGTACATGATCATCATTTACTTGGTTTTGTTTGTGATAATTTACGTTTAATTGTAACGGGTATCGAAGTTCATCAACTCGAAGAGTTAATGGATCAAACAATGGATACCCATCATGAAGATAGTCATAAGCCTGTTGGTGTTATTCAAACAATGGCGGATGGCTTACCTGCATTTGGTATTGTTGCGGCGGTTATGGGGGTAGTACATACAATGGAATTAGTTGGTGCTCCACCTTCTGTTATGGGCAAAGCAATCGCGGCAGCTTTAGTTGGGACATTTGTTGGTATTTTGTTAGCGTATGGTTTTGTTGGTCCTGTTGGCGCTTTGATGGCGACTCGTTCAGAAATGGAAGCAAATCTTTATAAATGCGCTCAAAAAGGCTTGTTATGTACCGCAAAAGGCGTTTCACCTATGATGACTGCAGAATATATGCGTGCCATGATTTCGTCTGATAAGCGCCCTAGTTTTAAAGAACTTGATGATTTATTACGCACCAGCAAAGGGTAGTAGCAGTTATGGCTGAACAACAACCTATTATCGTTATTAAAAAAATTAAAAAAGGTGGTCACGCTCACCACGGTGGTGCCTGGAAGCTGGCTTATGCGGATTTTGTGACCGCGATGATGGCATTCTTTTTGTTGATGTGGTTGCTCGCATCAACGGATGAAATTTCACGCCAAGGTATTGCAGAATTTTTTTCTAATCCGTACAAAGTGTCTTTGGAAGGCGGAAAAGAATCCGCGTCACGCACATCAATGGTAGACGGAGGTGGTTCTGATTTGATATCAAAAACAGAAGGGCAAGTTAAAAACGAGTCTTCGCCTGAAGAAATTGAAAGAGAGGAAATTGAGAAAAAAGCCGAAGAAGCTGAAAAGACAAAAGAGGAAGCTGAAAAAGTAAAATTGGAAGCATTGAAAGAAAAGCTGAATGCAAAGATTAACGAAACGCCTGAATTGAATGAGTTTAAAGATCAAATTAAACTTCAAATCACGCCTGAAGGTTTGCGGATTTTGCTGGTTGATGACCAAAATCGTCCCATGTACAAATTGGCTAGCGCACAAACAGAACAGCATGTTCGTATTATTCTTAATGCGCTTGCTCCTGTTATTAACGAGCTACCGAATAAAATAAGTTTGAATGGTCATACTGACGCACACCCTTTTCCAGTTAATCAAAAAGGCTACACAAATTGGGAGTTATCGAGTGATAGAGCCAATGCAGCGCGGTATGAATTAATAGGAGCCGGTTTGGCTGAAAGTAAGATTTTGCGGGTTATTGGTATGTCGTCAAGCGTTCCGTACAATTCATCAACAAATCCCTTAGATCCAATCAATAGACGAATTTCGATTCTTGTGATGAACAAAAAAACAGAGAATCAAGTTTTACAAGGCAGTACAGCAGAATAATTCATCGTCTTTTGGATAAAAAAACGCCCAATTCATTTAAATGATTGGGCGTTTTTTTTAAATACCGTAATGTATTTGGTAAGTTTCAATCGCCATTAAGTGTTCGGTTTCACCTGCTTTTTTAAGATAGTCAATAATGTTACTTAAACTAATAATTGCGATAACGGGTAACGAAAAACGCTCAGTGACTTCTTGAATTGCGGAAATATCACCTAAGCCTTTTTCTTGTCTGTCCAATGCAATTAAAACCCCTGCGGGTGTCGCGTTAGCATTTCGAATAATTTCAACTGATTCACGTACAGACGTACCTGCCGTAATTACGTCATCAATAATTAACACGCGACCGTTTAATGGCGAACCAACTAATAATCCACCTTCTCCGTGATCTTTCGGTTCTTTGCGATTGAACGCAAACGGCATATCGTGTTTTGTTAATTTGACATATTCCATTGCCGTTGCAACCGCTAATGGAATACCTTTATACGCTGGACCATAAAAAAGATCGATCGTAAGACCAGATTCTATTAGAGTCTGTGCGTAAAAATCGCCTAGTTTTTGTAATTGAGCGCCAGTATTAAATAAACCTGTATTAAAAAAATAGGGGCTAATACGTCCTGATTTCAATTCAAATTCGCCAAATCTCAATACACCGCAATCTAGTGCGTAACAAATAAAATCATGTTGGTACGTTTTCATGTGATAATTTTTCTCTTTTCTAATGAACTGTAACGTTAAAAGTAAGTGGTAATTATAGTGAAAAATGTTTTTATTCGACGTATAAATTTAATTGGGTATTTATCAACAAAATGACTTCTACACCTCAAAATTGGCGCACTGCATTTGCAGTTTATATGCAGCCGCGTGTTTTAAGTATGATTGCGTTAGGATTTTCAGCAGGCTTGCCGTATTTACTCATTTTTTCGACGCTTTCTGCATGGTTGCGCGATGAGGGCGTTGAGCGTTCGGTGATTGGTTTTTTTAGCTGGGTGAGTGCAACATATTCCATAAAAATTTTATGGTCGCCCATTGTTGATAAAGTCCATTTGCCAATTTTGACACGCTTTTTAGGGCAGCGTCGAAGTTGGATGTTGATCGCGCAATTAGGTATTATGCTAGGGTTATACGGTATAGCAACCGTTGATACACATACACAATTATCCACAATTGGCGCTTGCGCCATATTCGTTGCGTTTTGTTCCGCGACACAAGATGTCAGCATTGATGCGTTTCGAATTGAATCGACAGTTAACGATTTTCAAGGTGCAATGGCTGCAATGTATGTTTTGGGGTATCGATTAGCATTATTAGTCGCCGGTGCGGGGTCGTTTTATATCGCTGAGTTTTTTAATTGGCAGACGGCTTATTTCGTGATGGCAGCGGCGATGAGTTTTGGTGTTATTACGACACTTTGCTTAAATGCACCAGCTATTGAAAACGTGATGGTATCGTTATCGAAAAGTACCTTTTCAAACCAAATTCGTGACGCAATTATTCATCCCTTTACTGATTTTTTTTCTCGGCAAGGGCGTTTAGGTTGGTTGATTTTGTTACTCATTGCAATTTATAAAATGAGCGATATTACGATGGGCGTAATGACAAATCCATTTTATTTGGATTTAGGTTTTAATAAAAAAGACATTGCTGAAATTAGTAAAGTTTTTGGTTTTTTTATGACAATTGCAGGTGCTGCGTTCGGTGGTGTTTTCGTGGTGCGATATGGTGTGATGGGCCCATTATTAATCGGCGCAATTGCAACGGCAAGTACAAATTTATTGTTTGCAGCATTGGCAAATACAAAACCTGATTTAGTTTTATTAACAAGTGTAATCAGTGCAGATAATTTAAGTGGTGGATTTGCAACGGCAGTTTTTATCGCTTACTTATCAGGATTAGCCCGTAGCGGTTACACTGCAACGCAATACGCTTTATTTAGTTCTTTAATGACTTTCCCCGCACAATTACTTGGCGGTTTTTCGGGAATAATCGTTGATCGCTTTGGTTATATCAACTTTTTCATTTATGCGTCGGTAATTGGTTTGCCTGCAATTTTTTTAATCGCGTGGTTTTGGCGGCGGGAATGGTTACAAACTAACATTCCCACTTAATTTGGATTCACATTATTTGTGATAAATGCGACTGAATTCATGCACAGAATCAACCATCGCTTTGACGTTTTCTGGGTTGATGTCCGGTAAAATTCCGTGCCCTAAATTGAAAACGTGACCCGAGCCAGTGCCGTATTTTTGTAAGATTGTTTTCACTTTTTCAGTAATTATTTCAGGTTTTGCATAAAGCGTTAACGGGTCTAAATTACCTTGCAACGCGACCTTTTCGCCAACGCGTGAACGTGCTTGCCCAATATCAGTTTGCCAATCTAAACCGAGTGCGTCATAACCTGTTGCCGTCATTTCTTCGAGCCATTGCCCGCCACCTTTGGTAAATAAAATGGTTGGGATGCGTTCACCATCAATTTCAGTTTTTAATAATGAACGAACTTGCTGTGCGTAATACAACGAAAATTCTTTGTAATCTTCACCGCTCAGCATCCCACCCCAAGTATCGAAAAGCATTACAGCTTGTGCACCTGCCGAAATTTGTGCATTCAAATACAATGCAACAGATTGTGCGATTTTATCTAACAATTTGTGCATAAGCACCGGTTCGTTAAACATCATGCTTTTAACTTTAGCGAAGTTTTTACTGCTACTGCCTTCAATCATATAAGTTGCGAGTGTCCACGGACTGCCTGAAAAACCAATTAACGGCACGCTACCGTTTAAATTTTTACGAATTAAACGCACCGCATCCATTACATAACGCAACTCGATTTCCGGATCAGGAATGGGTAACTTTTCAATATCAACGGCAGTGCGAATTGGACTTTTAAATTTAGGACCTTCACCCTCGGTAAAATACAAACCTAAGCCCATCGCATCGGGAATCGTTAAAATATCTGAAAACAAAATTGCTGCGTCAAAATCAAACCGTCGCAATGGTTGCAATGTCACTTCACAAGCCAATTCTGGATTCGTGCAAACTGCCATGAAACTGCCCGCTTCCTCACGCACTTTGCGATATTCGGGCAAATAACGTCCTGCTTGGCGCATCATCCAAATTGGTGTGTAATCAGTTGGTTGCTTTAAAAGTGCTTTGATAAATGTGTCGTTTTTTAATAAGGTCATAGTTTTTTCAGGAATTACGGATTTAATTTTCGTGGTAGCGCGTTTGCAAATTCAGGAGGCAAATTTACACGTGATTTTGTAGCTTCATCAGTATTTGCAAAATCGCCATACATCAAGGAAAAACGCTCATGTCCTTCAATTCCCGATTTTACAACACGAGTATTTTTTAAGGTAGGATGCTTTTTTTGGAAAGTCTCAATGGCCACTTGGTTTGAAAGTGTAATCAATTGTAATACATAACGCCCTGCAGAAGGTTGCGGTTGTGCCGTAATTTCAACTTTATTTTCTTCGGTTTTGAGTTCAACTTTTTTAATCGTTTCAACTTTATTTTCTTCGATTTTAAGTTCAACTTTTTTAACCACATCGACTTTTGGTGGCTCAGGTTTTTTGACTTCAACAGGCTTTTCAATCCGTTTGATTTCGACTTTTTTAACAGGTTCGATTTTTACAGTCTTTATTTCTGCAAACGGAATAGGTATAACTTCAATTTTTGATTTTTCAGGCAATGCTTGAATCTTCATACCTTTAGCAGGTTTAACATTTGGGAATGCAATTGCAGGTGAATCAGTCGGTTTTTCTGGTTCGGCTTCTGTAGGTATTAGCTCAGGTGTTGGTTCAGTAGGTAGTTCTATAACAGGCTCTACAACTTTTCCGGGTTCAGGGTTAGTGATGGGTTGAGTTGGTTTTTCAACAGGTGTCACTTCAGAGATTGGCGTCGGTACACTATCTTTTTCAATGTCTAATTTAAATTCAGGAATGATAATATCCTGCTCGGTTTTCATTTCAGATGTCGCGGGCAGAATAGGTGTATTTTCTATTTTAGCAACAGCTGCTTTTTCATCGAAAACAGAGTCTTTTTCAACTGTAGATTCTTTTTTGAAATAATGAAAACCTTGATTTATGACACCAGTTAAAATAATTAAACCCGTAAAAATAGCAAACCATTTTTTATAATCATTCGGATTTTCTCGTGATAATTTAGTGAAAGTTGCCATGATTTTGGCAGGGATTCCGTTTGTGTCATGGTAAATTTTATCAAGTAATTTTTCATCAATAGGCAACGCGCTGTAAGTACGTGGTTTCATCGCTAGATGACGTAAAAAATACGTACATTGCGGCTTGCTTAATACAGGTATTTCGAGTAAGTAACAGTTCTCTAAGGCTTTGTCGTTTTTTAGATGATTTTTTTGAGCTTCTGGTGTGAGCGAAAAAATCAGTTTTATTACAGTTTGACTTGCGGCGTAACCAATCAATGTTGTCATTAAGCCAGAAACACAAAGTCCCGCATCATCAATAATCAATACAATTTTTTTATGTTTTTCTTGAAATTCATGGAACGCTTGATCTAGAGATTCTTGATTGTTGCGTAACATTGTTTTCGTTAATTGCGCTTCGATATTTTCAAAACTTAATTCTGCACTACCTTGCACAAAGCAACATTGCCAAGCTTTACTGTCTATGTCGTAAAGCATGTCGAGTAATAAAGTTTTACCAATTCCAGACACGCCGCTAACAATTACATGCTGTTTTAAATTTGGAATTAAATGCTGCAATAATTCGAATTTTTGCGTTCGTTCTTTTGTAATAAGTGGCAACATATAAAGTGGACCCCATTGTCCAGACAAATAATGTCTTAATTTAAGATAGAGTCTGTTTACACTCCAGCTGAATGGCGCTGTCCCATTTTTTTAAACCAGAACTGATGTTTCTGTTGTTGCGTATT